>NZ_DBOUKL010000061.1:0-6185 GCF_059755995.1 Thermosphaera sp.
CTCTTATACTGTGAGGAAACATCGACCCCGGGGTCTATCACCCATACCCCTGTTTTACTCTCATCCATCGTTGCAATAATGTCTGGTTGCAATGCCTTAGCATACTTGTTCTCAGTTGCCTCATATCCAAGCCTTTCCAACTCCTCGAGGACTTCATTCAAAACCTGTTTTCTCGTTGCAGAAACTCTTTGAATCCCAGTATACTTGTCTAACTCGCCGTGCTCCTCCGGGTTGTACAACGTATATCTTCCACGGTCGAGCCTGAACAGAAATAATTTATCTGGATCCTTATACTTGTCCTTGCTGCTACTGTTAACCGTTACCAGATCTATTTCGAAGTCAAGGCTCATTTCGGACCTGGAAGGGTCTTTTTCATGGGCTTTAGAAGCCAACTCTTTCCTAGTGAAGGTTATTTTGCCCGTTCGGTAGAGTTCTTCAGCAACCTCTTTCAACAAGGCCCAGTTAGGCTTCTTATTAAAGCTTTCCGCAGCTTCCAACCAATCATCCCCTAATCATGCACATCTCGTTTTAATTATGATTCTACAATACTTATTAATTCATCTGCTAGGGACCTAATTGCCTTGGCAGCCTCACCGTCCTTGTAGGCTAGGATGTATGGGACGCCTTGGTCAATGGCATCGTTGACGAGCGGGTCAATCGGTATTTTTGCGAGCAGTCTTGTGCCAAACTTACCGGCTAGTTGCTCACCCGTTGACTTTCCTAGGACCTGCGAGGGTCTGCCGCAGTGCGGACACTTGAAATAGCTAAGATTCTCGACAACTCCGAGCAATCTGATATTGTTCTTAGCGGCGAAATTGATCGCCTTTGACACTATGGTTTCAGACAGCATGTTTGGGGCGGTCACTATAATAGCTCCAGTGATGGAAGATATCGACTGGACGATCGTGATGATAGCGTCTCCAGTTCCTGGCGGTAGGTCAACTATGAGGTAGTCGCCTGAGCCCCATTTCACTTTGCTTAAAAGCTCTAATATCGCCCTTGAAACCAATGGGCCTCTCCACACGATGGGCAGGTCAGGGGAGTCCAGCATAAGGTTAACAGCGACGACTTTCACTCCAAGAGGACCTTCAACAGGTAGGATATTCCCTTCTTCATCAGCGTAGTGCCTGGTTCCATGCAATCCCAGGATGGAAGGGATTGATGATCCGTGGATGTCAGCGTCGAGTATCGTAGTGGTTTTACCTTTCTCAGCAATAGCTAGGGCGAGCATTGATGATATGAACGTTTTACCTACTCCACCCTTACCGCTCAGAACAAGTATTTTATGTTTGAAACTCCTTAGCTTCTTCTCCACATCCTGTGTAAGGCTGAATGATGGTTGGAAAGGAATTTTCTTGTAATTGCTCATTCTTAACCGCCTTCCCGTTTTTGACGATTATCCTAATTATTCCTTATATATGTATATCAATGTTATAATGGATTAGGGCTTGGGAATGACGTGTAGTATCGCCCCCGGCAAAATCATATTGTTTGGCGAGCATTTCGTGGTGAAAGGAGCCCCTGCAATAGGGTTCGCCGTTTCAAAATACGCTAAAGTCTGTGTTGAAGATGGCTATTTCCAAGTGATCTCGAAGCAGACGGGCAACATAGAACAGGGTTCAGTGCTTTACAGAGCTGTGAAAAGATTAATCACGTATGCGAATTCTATCTTCAAATGCGACGAGGATGTTAGAATATTAGTTGACTCTGAAATCCCCGTAGGAAGCGGCATGGGTTCTTCAGCCGCATTAAGCGTAGCACTCGCCCATGCGTATCTGACACACTGTAATGCAAGCTTCGATAAGAAGCTTGTTAACGAATTAGCCTATGAAGCCGAGAAAGAGGTTCATTCAAAGCCTAGCGGAATAGATAACACGTTAGCGACCTTCGGAGGGTTCCTCAAGTACAGGTCAGGGGTTTTCGAAAAACTAGATATCAGGCTTGGGGATGAGGTTGGCTTCCTAGTGGTAAACACGAACTTGAAAAGACAGACCGGTATAATCGTTGAAGAAGTATTAAGGCTTTATGAAAAGTACCATGAGGTTCTTGAGAACGTTTATACCGCTGCGTCAGTACTTGTTGAGAAGGCGTTGAAGTCCTTAAGGGAGAGGGATTATGAAAGTATTGGACGTTTAATGCTATTGAATCATGGATTGCTCTGGACTATCGGGGTCTCACATGAAATCAACGACCTCATAGTTCACAAGCTCGTTGGGAAAGGATGCTATGGAGCCAAGCTGAGCGGGGCTGGGAGAGGAGGAATAGTAATAGGTCTTGTAAATAAATCCTTGTCAACCCGGATTGAGGAGGAGCTGAGGAGTGAAGGATTCCAAGTCTTCAGAGTAAACCCGGATTATGAAGGGGTTAGAAGCGTTGAAGATAATTAAGGGATAACAGTGAATTGATTTAATAGGGATGAGGAGTATAGTGGTCTATGATTTCAATGATTAGACTCCCATGGGCTGACCCTCATGCTTATTGACCGGACTCGTAGAGGACTAATCAAAGTTCGAGAAAAGCCTGAGATGCTGAAGAAGATCAGCCTCCTGATTTCAGAATATTTAACAGCGTTCTACTCTTACAACTCCCTGATCAAGGATAAGAACTACTATTTAAAACCCGTCCACATGGTTGTTAGAAGACTACCGGATGGTAGCACAGTTAAATACTATTATTATGGCCGCTATTGGTACTCTGTTCAGAAAACAAGTAGACCCAGCAGGATTAAATGGGTTTACAGGGGTAAAAGCAAGCCTGATCCAAGCCTACCGGATCCCCCAGCAAACCCTATCGAGGGCCTGGTTGTAAAGCAGTTTGATGACTACGTGGAATTGGTTTTCCCCAGCGAGGAGTTGTTTAAGCGGATATATGATAAGCTGATCCAGCACTAGCTTTGACAGCTTGTCGATTCTCTTTTAATATCCTGGCTCTTCTTAGAGACTTACCGTTGAAATCAGGTTAGCGGGTTAAATCTTACCTCCCATTTCTTGCGTGATTGTTCAACAACTGGTAGTCTCTCTCTCGCTAACCTTATGTTTTCATAATTGAGTGTGTGTTCCATGTATGCTTCTCTGTATCCCATGTCAAGCTCCCTGTATCCTAATGGGCTGAATACTCCGCTCCGACCTACGAAGTAATCCCCTGTCTGGTCAGCTAGTATTATGTACATCGTGTTCTCATGAGCCCTCGTAGATGCAAGCATCTCCAGGGATTCTTCTTTTAGAGGCCCTCTCAGCCACCCTGCTTGAACTATTACTCCGTCAGCTCCGTTTAAAGCGTAAAACCTGAATAATTCCGGAAAGCGTAGATCGTAGCATATGGCAACGGCAAGCCTGAACCCTCTGGCTAGGATGAATTTGCTCGGCATTTCCCCAGGGAGGAAGAAGTCAGACTCTCTATATCCTAAAGCATCGAACAAGTGTATCTTACTGTATAATGGTATTGCCTCGCCATCACTCTTCACTAAGACGCTGGTGTTTTTTGCGCGCGGCGGCTTATCAGTTTTCTCGATAACGTTGACTATAATATCCACGCTCAAGAGTTCGGCAAGACGTTTCATCGTGTTTATGAAGGAGCTTTCCTGAATAGGCTGGCTGTGAGCATAGACTTCATTAGGGTTTTTAAACCTTAAAGGATTAAGCATGCTATATTCTGGGAACACTATAATATCGGCTTCCTTGTGTTTCTCCACTATTATTTTAAATCCCTTCTCAGCGTTTTCTGAAGGGGAACCGTTGAAGTCTGCTTGAACGATTCCTATCGTTAATTCCATTTTAACCCCATGAAAACTAAATCAGTTAACCTCTTAATTAATCTGTAAAACCTTTTGAAATACCTGAACACATTAAATTACTTTAAACTACATAGTAGGAGTTTAAAGGGTTGGAAGCAATGGTTTTTCAAAGACTACTGGATTCTAATGCTAAAAGCAGGTGCCTGAGAGAGAAAAGGAGGGTGTTAATCTTCAGCAGATGCATGGAGGAAGAGCATCCAGAAATAGTTAACAGCTTTACGAGCGAGTACTGCCTGCTGTCAGTATGTCCTGAAGCAGAACATGTGAACATGCTGGGGTTCAAGCTTGCTGGGATATTGGCACGTGGAAGTTACGAGGAGGTTGCAGTCTTAACCGTGGATGGTAGTATGCACTGTACTCAGCTGCATTGGATGGTTGAAGAGGTCTTCAAGATTTGTAAGCCAGCTTGTAGGCGGAGGCATTTAATATTATATGAGGGAGAGGTTAAGGAGGTGAGCGCTGAAACGGTTAAGAGGAGCAGGTATTTATTCAAAGTCGAGAAGCTTGTCGAGCTTGAGAAGGAGTGTGGAGGCACATGATAATTCGTTTCAAACTTGTTCGCGGAGTATTAACGATTTTCAACCAGGATAGTGGTCTAGATGTGTGATGACCCACTGCTAAGGGTTTCAAACCTGGTAGTCAAGTACGGCTTGTTCACAGCTGTTAATAGAGTGTCTTTTCAGCTCTGCCCAGGCGAGGTTTACTGCTTGCTCGGCCCTAACGGGGCTGGTAAAACATCAACCATAAGAGCGATTGCAGGCCTTGTGAAACCTGCTGATGGATTCGTGGAAATACTTGGCAGAAACCCTTTCACCGACCTGACCGTGAAGAACGATTTTGGATATATTGCTGAAGACCCAATACTGATCGAGAGCTTAACATTTCGCGAGCACATTGAGTTCGTGGCAGCAGTTAGAGGGCTTGGGAAGGAGGTTGAAGAATGGGTTAACCACCTAGTTAAAGCTTTCGAATTCTCGCCCCATCTGGATAAGCCTGTATACACGTTATCACGGGGCAACAGGCAGAAAGCATCTCTCATTCTTGCATTAATGCATAAGCCTAGAATCCTCATACTTGACGAACCCTTCACAGGGCTTGACTTTGAGTCTTCCAGCGTTCTAAAGAGAATTATCGAGAATTGGAGGAGTAATTCTCAAGGAGTATTAATGTCGACGCACATTCTAGAGATAGCGGAGAAGATTTGTAATAGGGTAGGAGTCATCGTGGATGGTAGACTAATATTTGAAGATAGCACTGAGAACGTTAAGACAAGGCTCAAAGGTGAAGAAGTTTTCTCTAAACTATTAAACGAACTAATTAAGAACAGTGTTCCCTACGATAAAGCGGAGTGAGAGGACTCGATGAGAAGGAAAATAGTGAAAACTATTGCTAACGTAATGTTCAAAGAGTTAATTTTTCAATCAACAACCATGTTTAGACTCGGCGGGTTCCTGAAAGACATGAGTGACGCCAGCAGTTCTGAGTTCTTGAGGAAGGTGGGGTTAACCTTCAAGCTCAACAAAATTTTTTCCACGGTTGTTTTTGCCGCAATTCCATGGATTTACCTCATCCCCTTCATCGAAAACCCTGGAAGCCGCATAATAGAGGGCGTGGTAATGTCAAGTAGTATAGTCCTAGTGCTTCTACTGACATTTCTCGAGGTACAAAATACTATCGGAATTTACATGATAAGGCTTTCAGAAATAACTAACCTTTACCCGCTGAGCACTCGGGAGAAGCTGTTTTCAATAATTATGCTTTATTTCAAACTCTACGACCTGCCAGTGCTTTCCTTTATGCTTTCAGTCTCGATCTTGACCATTATTTTCACGAGAGATATTATAGTACTTATAATAAGCGTGCTTGTGGTAGCATTATCCACCATATACGGGCTTGCCTTAGCAATGTTAATCTCGAAAGGATTTTACTACTCGTTATCAAAAGGTGGGACCAAGTCCCGATACCTGGTTTCCTCTGCTTACAGTTTCCTAACAGTATTTCTTATAGTGATACCCATACTGTTAACCAACGTGTTCAAAACGGTCTTAACTATTCTAACCTCTAGCGATAATTTACTATACAGGCTGGTCTTCCCCAGCCCCTTCTTCAACTTATTGACGAGCTTCAGCAGGTGGCCAGGCTTGCTTATTATGGATGTTTTAAGCGTGCTAGTTTACTCAGCATTGGCTATGGCAAGCTTGAGATTCATACTCACCGAGCTCACGGGTTTTATCAATCTTCGGCCTGACTACACCAAAGCGCCTGGTAAATTACTACCCATGCCTATCGCGATAAAGCCTATGCCGCAAGTGAAAGCTTTCATTAAAAGATACATCAGGGTTGTTCTCAGACACCCCAGCTACGCCATAGGCTTTTTCATGCCGCCTGCTAT
>NZ_DBOUKL010000062.1:0-27510 GCF_059755995.1 Thermosphaera sp.
GATTCGCCGGCTCGCCGATTCCCCGCTTTATGCTTCAGCGTCGCCGGCTGGGCGAATTCTGGGTGAGGGTTTTAAATAACGTTGGGGAGAGATCCCCGTGGTGAAGCCTGTATGGCGAAGAAGGGTATCGTGGGCATTGAGGCCGCGATCGTTCTCATAGCGTTCGTAATAGTCGCGGCCGCACTAGCCTTCGTAGTAATAAACATGGGAATGTACACAACCCAGAAGAGCAAAGAAGTAATGCAGCAAGGATTAAACGAGGCTACAACAGCACTAGAGGTCGACGGGTCAGTACTGGGATATGGCGACAATGACGGGATAACCTTCATCTACATACCATTGAAGGTTTCACCGGGGCAGCTGGCTGTAGACTTCTCATACGATAAGATAGACATAGTCATCAACCTGCCGGGCGGAGCTTTCAGCAAGATAAACCAGGGTAATGACCCGGAGGCTCCAGCGAGCACGCCTGTTGACTTAACCAGTCTGCAGCCCTCAGCAACTACTACGCCGGTTGCAGAGATATACATTATACAGGGAGATGGTGACAACGTGCTGGAGCCGGGCGAGAAGTTCATAGTGGTCATAGGTCTCCCCGCAGGATTAGAGCTCGCGCAATACCAGAAGTTCACGGTCGAGATCAGGCCGTTGCAG
This sequence comes from Thermosphaera sp., assembly GCF_059755995.1. NCBI lineage: Archaea > Thermoproteati > Thermoproteota > Thermoprotei > Desulfurococcales > Desulfurococcaceae > Thermosphaera > Thermosphaera sp. The sequence continues at coordinate 655 of NZ_DBOUKL010000062.1, forward strand.
GGAGCACCGCTAATAGTTGAGAGGACGGTGCCGCCGACCCTGCCTGAGACGTCAGGGTTTGTCAACCTAGGGTAACATGGTTAACCTAAAGCTTTTTTATTTTAACACGAAGTATTTTTCCCCCATCAACTCATATTTTTCTCCAACACTGCTGCCTGGGCTTGTTCACGGCCACTTTTTTCAGCACTCATCCTCGACGTAGTCTATTATTTCATGGTATGTGTTCCTGCCGCATTTGCTGCAGTAGTGGTAGAGTTGCTTGAACTCTTTTCTAAGCGGGAAGGATACCAGGAGTTTCCAGGTCTCCCCGCACTCCCTGCACTTGAGTAGCCAGCATCCCATTTGAAGCACCGTTCAATCATTTTAAAAAGCTTGCTTGTTTAAAACTGCTTCTACTCTCCTACTGCTTGTAGGAGAAGAGTGGTCTCTGGCTGAGCCTCAGGGGCATTGCCGACTCTACTTGAGGATACCCCTTGGTCTCCTCCCTCAGCAGTTTAACGAACTCCTCGAGGCTCATTGCTTTCTGGTCGTTACTCCTCCTTATCCTCACGTTTAAAGTATTGGTTTTAACCTCTCTCTCGCCTATGACAATGATGTATGGTATCCACTCTCTCCCAGCATCCCTTATCTTCTTCCCCAGCGTCTCATCCCTGTCGTCAACGTCTACTCTGAAGCCCTGGTTTTGAAGCTCCAGCCCAATTTTCAGCGCGTGCTCAACATACTCCTTGGAGACTGGTATTATCCTCGCCTGGATGGGGCTTATCCATGTTGGGATGTATGGTGTTTGACCATTCATCTCAGCTATCGCCGCGGTGTCTAGTATCATGTAGATGTATCTTTCAACCCCTCCCAGTATTGCCGTGTGGATTATCACTGGGTGGTGCTTCTCGCCTTTCTCGTCTACGTAGGTTATGTTGAATCTTTTACCGTTCCCTATGTCTATCTGGAACGTGGCTATCTCCCTCGGCCTCTTCAAGTTGTCTATTATGTGGTATTCAACGTTGAGGACCCAGTAGTATATTCCGCCCGGGATGACTGCTAGGAGGACGGGGTAGTTCTCCCTTCTCACGAACTCTAGTAGCTCCTCCCTGTGGTTTTCAAGGAAGTCTGTTGTGATGTTGTATAATGCTACGTACTTCCTCCCCAGCTTCCCAGCCTCCTCGAGGATTTTGTCCTGAACTATTCTTGAAACCCTTACAGCCTCCTCCAGGTTCTTGTTGAATATGTGTAGGTCGGGCATGTAGAATTTTCTAAGCCTGAAGCAGAGGGCTACCTCCCCTCTCTGCTCGAGCCTGTAGCTGTCGGCTACTTCGAAAGCGCCGAAGGGTAGGTGGCTGTGGCTTATAACCCAGTCCCTGAGCATTGCGAACTGCTGGTGGCATGCGGCATACCTGAGGACGAACCTGTCCTCGTCTAGCTCTACCTCGTAGAGCCTGTCCCCGAAGAGTGCTGCGTGCTCGTACACGGGCTTCTCCTTAAGGTTGAACATGTTGGTCCCCATTACCTTGAACACTGGTATTCCAAGCTCGTTTGCAACCTTCCACGAGTATCTGAACACTGACTCCATCATTACGACGCCGTGGGGGCCGTACCTCATGTGGCCGTGGTCGCTCATAGGCTCCCATTCAAACCCGAACTTGCGGCAGTAGTCGTTAACCCTGTTCTCCCCTCCCTCGAGCTCTCTTCCGAAAACCTCCTTGTCGACGAGGATTTTCAGCTCGGGATAGTTTGAGTAGTCGAAGGATGCGGGGTCGTGCAAGCTTCCATCAGGTGTCATGATGTAGAACTTTTTCTCGACAACCCTTTTCTGCACAGCCCCGGTTTTCTTAACGGTTTTAGAGAGCTCGCTCAACGGGTGGCCGAGGCACTCGATCCTGAATGACTTGTACCAGCCGAAGGGTGCTTTGTGAACAGGTATCTTGGAGGCTGCTGCAAGCTTAGCCCTGAGGTCTTCGAGCACGCTCACAGCTGCTGAAGGCGGGGCCAGGTCGCTTGAGAGATGCGCGTAGGGGTAGAGCACTATGACGGAGGGCTTCACCTGCTCTGCAACCCCGAGTATCTCATCCCTTGCTCTCTCCGCAACGCTTGAATTATCCCCGTTCTCAATGCTTGTGAACACTACCAGGGCGTTCTCAAACCTCTCCTCCCTAACCCCTTCAGGCAGGGGCTCCGGCTCCTTCACAGCCGGCTCTATAGGAGTGTACTGGAATGTTCTCGAGTGAATGAGCAGTAGTTTCAACGAGTCCACCCTTTTAAAACACTATTATTGGTGAAGGGGTTTAAAATAGCGTGAGGTTTAAACCAGCTTTTAAACCATTAATATAATTAGGTGTGGATTTTTGAGCCGTGAATCAGCAGGCAGGGGAGAGGTTAAGGTTTTATCCATAAGGGATATCCCAGGCGTTAACCCGGCGATAGCTGACAAGCTGGAGGCAGCCGGCTACTCCTCAGCGTGGACCGTGGTTGTTGCAAGGGTTGACGAGCTCGCTGAGAAAACAGGGATACCGCCCACGGTTCTCCAGAAGGTTATTGAGAACGCTAGGAGAGCTCTAGGCATTACTTTTAAAACAGCCAGGGAGGTTAAGCTTGAAAGACTCAACATTAAGAAGATCACAACGGGGAGCAAGAGCCTTGACGACCTCCTCGGCGGGGGGATTGAGACAAAGACTATAACAGAGTTCTACGGGGAGTACGGTAGCGGTAAAACCCAGATATGCCACCAGCTCAGCGTTAACGTTCAGCTACCCCCGGAGAGGGGTGGCTTAAGCGGGAAGGCAGTGTACGTTGACACCGAGGGGACTTTCAGGTGGGAGAGGATTGAGGCAATGGCGAGAGGGCTTGGCCTCGAGCCCGACCAGGTCATGGACAACATCTTCTACATGAGAGCGTACAACAGCGACCACCAGGTTTCAATAATAGACGACCTCTTCACCTTCGTCCCCAAGAACGATGTAAGGCTCGTGGTAGTTGACAGCGTTACAAGCCACTTCAGGGCAGAGTTCCCTGGAAGGGAGCACCTGGCTGAGAGGCAGCAGAAGCTTAACGCCCACCTCCACCAGCTGATGAGGCTTGCCGAAGCCTTCAACATAGCAGTGGTTGTTACAAACCAGGTCATGGCAAGGCCTGACGTCTTCTACGGGGATCCCACCACAGCTGTCGGGGGACACGTGCTCGCGCACACCCCTGGCGTGAGAATACAGCTGAGAAGGTCCAAGGGCAACAAGAGAATTGCAAGAGTAGTTGACGCACCCCACCTCCCCGAGGGCGAGGCAGTCTTCATCATAACCGAGGAGGGCATAAGGGACTCCGAAGAAGTGTAGGCGGGTAGCCAGGGCTCCTGGATAAGGGTGTGTCTTTTCACCTTGTGTGAGCATTGAAAAATGAGGAGATCTGAGAAACCGGTTTGAAAACTACTCACCTGTTATTTTCTTCTTCCGAGGTATTTGGATATTACCTCTATAAGCGGAGACAGCGATCTCGTCTGAACGTACAGTCTACCAGGCCCTGTTACTTCAACTACGAATCCTTCTCCACCAAGTATGAACGATTTCACCCCTCCAAATGCTTTAACATCCCATTTAATACCATCATCCATTGCAACGAAGTGGAAGTTGTCAACTAATACTTTCTCACCTGGTTTAAGATTGACTTCTTCGATAGCGCCATAGCTTGAAATCCAGACACCACCCTTCCCCTCTGCTTTAAGCCATACAAGCTCTCCCTCCGCTATGAGCCCGCGCAGTCCACGCCAGGCTGTGGTTAAATTGACATCTCCATGGTGGGCGATGTAGCTGGTATCTTGGATTACGAGTCCCTTATCACCCTTTAATTCAACATAGCTGATATCACCTGGCAGGGATGGTGCAAACCATGCTTCGCCCGGTTCTCTAGCATAGTATGTGTTTATAAAGAAGCTTTCACCAGCAAGAGCTGTACGTAACAGGCTCTTCACTATACCGCCGTGAGCTTTGGTTTCAACCTGAACCCCACTACTCATATACACCATGGCGCCTGGTTCAGCATATACACGTTCCCCCGGGTTTAACTTAACTTTCAGAATCGAGTATGATGGACGGTGCTCAACCCTCCACTCCATAAGTAAACCCACTTGTTTCTACATATTCGATAATACGTAAAATTATTTATCGCTACTCTAAAAGGTGCAAGCAAAATCATCCTTAGAGGACCGGAGACCGGCATTATTAAGCCGACAGCCACCCTGATACACTTATTGAAGAGTTTTCCCACCACCCCTAAATGCCATCTACTATGTGTTAACAACCTTAATATTTGAAACCGTTTAAAACGAACCTTTAGCCTCTTAAATAAGACTTGATTAAAACTTGTGGTCGTCAACAAAACTGGTGCTAAACTTTTTAATTCTATCATTTAGAAGCAAGAAGTACTTTAAACCAAACCATTTATTTAACGTATTATTTTTAACCTAGAGTCTTCAATGGGTATTGCTGGTCGGTTAACTATGAGCATTCCACTATTATTGGTTTTACCGATTATTTCAATTGTTATTTACATATTTTTTCTATGGCTTTGTAGCAATCATTACTTAGATTATCTAGAGGGAGGGCCAGGTCTTACATTAGGAGTAATTATGTATCTACTGGTTCTAGCTGTGTCATTCTCAATCATAGCACTCTTTATTTATAATGCGATATATAACTCCCTTCATGAATTATATGGCGAACTAGCTGGTACCATTACTTTCATATTGTATTTCATACCCATAGTCATGTTACTTATTAAAGAACTACCGTATCTAAAATGTAATGAAGGCTTCGATGAGAAGATAAATGATTTACAATATACAGTGTGTAAAACCTCATTCTATAACGCATGGTATAACGCATCCGAAAAACGTTTCTACATTAGTGAACTATTCTACAGAGTGCTTAGCAGGGATGAAATTTATGCTGTCATGCTGCATGAAAATGGTCATACTAGAATAAAGAAGTGGCTTAATATCAGTCGAGGTATAGTAACTATAACTTGGTACTTCGTGGCGATTACAATTGCTGTCTTTATCATGTTACTACTAAGGGGGAATGATAACATCTTAATGATTATTGGTTTGATAGGCTTTATACTACCCTTTACACCGGCTGTAACTACTGCTGCTATGGTAACCAGTTGGATTGTTGAACACGAAGCAGACCTCAACGCTCTTAAAGGAGCGGGCTATAAGGCTATTGCTTCATCGTTATTGAAACTCCACGTATACGGTTCAATTGAGGGCTACTCGCAATACGTTGAGGAAATCAGACTAAACCTCAAAGAGTTGGAGGCTCCATCGAAGATAACGCTTATTCATGTGTTGAAAACCCTATTCAAGTATAGCTGGAATGTACCACTCCACTATTTTGACTTCATTAGAAGACCACTTTACTATACTCATCCACCATTGGAGTTTAGAATTTACAAGCTGTTTAATGAATGGAAGCATGTTGAGCGTGAAAAGGGGAACGGTTCAACCCGTCCTGGCGAGGCCTTTAATGACCACGGGTGAGAAACCGTTTAACCCGTTATTGCCGACCTTGCAAACTCTGAGGCAAGTATTAACAATATGATTATTGTTAAAAGGTTAAACCTTTTCAGGAACGTTGAAGCATTCTTCGGCGTCGGATTCTTCAGCAGCTGGATTATGGAGTAGGCGAGCCCTGCTTCCGGGATCAGGATTAGCGCGAAGGTTTGCGAGAATAAGCCGTAGTATCCTGCCTCGTAGTTGAGGAATAGCACGGGGCCTAGGGTTAACCCTAGTATAGTGAATAGTGAGCCAAGCCGTGCAGCTGTTTCAGGACCGTAAGCTATTGCAACGCTTCTAACCTGCTTCACCTTATCACCCTCCATGTCCTGGATGCTTTGAACAACCTCGCGGCCAAGGTTGATGAAGAAGCTGACCCAGGTAATCTTCAAGACCACGGGGCTAACCCACCCGGTAGCTGTAAGCGACCCGTATATGAATGATGCTGAAACGCACAGCGCTACAACAATGTTGCCCAGCAACCCCGTTGCCTTAAGCCTCAGGCTGTACAGGATTGATAAGGCGTACATAGTGTTCAACATTATTAAAGACTGCACATTGGTTTGCAGGGAGATGGCGAAGCCTGCTGTGAAAAGCAGGATGCTGAAGACTGTGGCTCCTCTTCTAGAAGCCCTCCCCGAGGGCAGGGGTGCTCCAGGCCTGTTCACAACATCTATCTCGTAGTCGACAACATCGTTGAAGACGAATGATGAAGCAGTCATCAGCATCGAAGCTGCTACGGGGGCGAGCATTAAGCCTGGCTCCGGCAAGCCTCCAAGAGCTGCAACCTGCCCCATGAAAACAGCAAGCCCCATTAGCAATGGGGCTGGGGGACGGGTTAGCCTCGCATACGCGATTATTAGTTTAAACAACCCATTCATTAACGAATCCACCGCTTCACTCACACAATATTTTCTAACCAGTAAAAATTTCAACATGCTCAGTTGCTTAAAGCACAAATCTCATACAATAATGGTTCTCGAATAGGCAAGTGGAGTATTAGCGGTGAATCGCGGCGTAGAGGTGTTGTTGCATGCTGGAACTGGTTCTCCAGGACCCTGTGGGGTGGTTGGAGCAATGCTCCAGGCGCCCTAGGACTACTCGTAGATGAGAGCCCCGTGCCGTCAAGCTCGACAGCCACCTATGACTCCACAGTGGCCTAGAAACCATGGTGGGCGGGGTGGAAGTCCATGGAGGCGACACCCAGACATCCCTAGAACAATAAAGATGACCCTCTAGGGACAAACGGTTAGAAGCGTCTTTAACGTGATACCTAGTTGTCCAAGCCATTTCCTTAAGGCTTGCCTTCTCCTACTATTCAATCCTATGGTTACGGCTTAACCTGCTTGCTCAGTGCGGGGTGAGCAGGGTTAGCGGCTTATCCCCTAGTACCAGGTAGGTTGTGAAGCCTAGTAGTAGTAGGGTTAGGAATGGTATTCCATGAGCCACCCATATTTTAGCCTCAGGGCTTACCAAGCCCTTCTCCACTAGGGTTTTAAGCCTTGCCTGGTGCTCCCTGTAATCCTCTTTCTCTACATCGTAGGATAGCCTGATCTTCTGCTTAACCGCCCCGGCTTCCTCCTCGAAAACTGTTAACGGGTAGAGGAACCTTGTCTCCAAGTATTCTCTAACCGTCATGGGTTTCGCAATGATTGGGAGGAGTATTTTCTCCGTCAGGCTCAGGTTCTTCAGCATATCCCTGTGCCGTGTTAGGATGTGGAGGGCTTTCCCCGCTGAGTATATGATTATTGATGCGCATGCGTACAATATGATCAGTATTACGGGAGGGGCTATGGCAGGTGTTCCCGGTAGCCCTGTCTCGTTGAAGAGCACCGGGTATGTGAAGGTTAGGGAGAGGCCTGTGGCAACGTACACGTCGCCCAGGCCCATCAATCCTTTAAGGTAGAGGAGTGTGAAGAGGACTGGTGCTATAGTGATCGAGAGGGCTGTGTAGACAGCGGTGTAGGCTGGCGGGAGGTTTGAGATAATGATTAGTGTTGACAATGCGTAGAAGACTGCTGAGCCCGCTACGTAAGCATATACTTCCGGGTCGTTAACCTCCCTCTTCCTGTAATCCTCAATGGAGAACCTGGCTAGGAAGAGTAGCGTGAAAACTATTTTAGCGTACTCCAGGATCCAGGCCCAGTCCCAGCTGATCACCCTCAGCACCCTACTTGTTTAATGTAAGGGTAAGCTATTAAAACAAGGCAGTTAATCATTAATAAGAGCCGAGGCAGGCGGTGCTTGTTGAAGATTCTGTGGAGCCCGTGGAGGTTTGAATACGTGAGGAAGGTTTCCAGGAACCAGGAGGAGGAGTGCTTGTTCTGCAGGCTTCAAAGGATGAGCGAGGAGGAGGGGCTCGTAGTCTACAAGGGGAGGCACTCTTTCATAGCCTTGAACGCATACCCATACAACTCGGGCCACTTGATGATAGCCCCCTATGCTCACGAAGCGAGCACTGAGAAGCTCCCGGTTCACGTCCTCACCGAGGTTTTCTGCCTGATCAACCTTTCAATCCTAGCGTTGAGGAGAGCCTTCAACCCAGACGGCTTCAACATAGGGGCTAACATAGGGAGGGCAGCGGGCGCCGGGGTCCCGGGGCACGTCCACTTCCACGTCGTGCCGAGATGGGTTGGGGACACAAACTTCATGCCTATCATAGCAGACACCAAGCCAATGCCAATAAGCCTCAGGGATGCCTACAAGGTTTTGAAAGAATCCATTGAGGCGGTTTTAAAAGAGCATGGTGAATGCCCCAGTGGTGTCTAAGAAGGATTTAGTGGTTGTTGAGAAATACTTCTTCCTGGGAGCGGAGAGATACAGGGTTAGCGTCACAGGAACCAACATAGTAGTAAACGTGAGAGCAGGGAGCGAGGAGGAAGCAGTTGAGAAAGCCCTTGAAATACTCGGCAAGATAAGGCTGACAGACCAAGCCCTTGAAAAACTCCGGAAAACCAGTAAAAACCAGTAGGAAGCAATCCTTTCAAAGCAATATAAGGGAGTTAGGAAAATCCTAAACAAGATGACGACAACTTGCCCCCAAAAGACCAGAAAGGGATGAAGAAATTACCGCGGACGGATTCCAATACACATTAACCATGAGGGTCAAACCTTAAGCTAATATCCATCCAGGTTTTCTCACCCCGCAACTCTGTGGGGTAGGCGTGAGCCTGGTAGGAGGTGTTAGGCTCCGTTTTCCAGGATGTTGGGGTTCTAACACCTTCTTGTTACTTTTTATGAAAATTTAAGGCCCGGGGTGGGGGTGTTGTTTTCCTGATTTTACAAGGTTGAATTTCTAGTTCGCTAGAGTCGTCTAGGAGGAGAGTGAACTCGTTGAAAACAAAGATTAGCTTAGAGAGGCTAGTCTCTTATTTTCTCAGAGATTCTCGAGTAAACAATTCTACCATTATGATACCGGTGAAAGAAATTATTGAGCTTGCTACTACAGCGTGGAGCGGGTTTAGTAATGGCGGAATAGTGTTTAACAATGCAGTACTTAGAAACAACACTGTGTTTAGGAATGCTGTAGATGTTGCTGCTACTTCTGGTCCACGGACTTCCTTAATCATTGGGGAGGCTACAATGTGGAGTCCAACATCGATACCCATTACTATCATGGATAATAATAGTAATTGGGTGCTTCCAGCTAGGTGGGAGATATATATGAGGGTCCAGGAAACAGTTGCTAGGAGAGTTGATAGTAGTAGTGGCTTTCTCTTTTTAAGCAATTTATCGCTTATGTATCCAGTTATGGGTGAAACCAGGACGAATACTAGTGCTAATATCATTAAGTAATAGCTTGTCGTAATCCTATCTATTTTGAAACACTTGGATAGTAGTAGTTGACCCCAAGCTGATTGGAAAGACAACATTACTTCATTTGTTGCTACCGTAGTGATACTAACACCCCAGCTATGAGGGTCTCTAGCGATTTCCCCGATGTTTCTAAAACCTATTTGTGAACGCGTATTCGAGCCTTTGTCAACAGCTACTCTGAGACATACGTATACTGTAGCTATAGTTATCGCCAAGGTAATCGTGGAGAGAATTGTAATAGTGTATACTAGACCAAGGTTTTCAAGTAGTAGTCTGAGAGGGTATGTAGCGAGCATCACGCTTAGATTACCCACTACTAGTGCTAGAGCTGTGGCCAGTGCCTGCTCATCCCTCCTATAGTGTAGTGAGAGCGCTCTCTGGTATGTAGGAAGACCGATGCTGCTGAAACCCCTACTATAACCTTACTGAGTAGTAGTGTTGTAGGCGATTCAATAGTCATTAACATAGTGCCTAAAGCCATGGTTGCTAGTAGTATTGGTGTAACTCTAGTTATACCGAGAGAGTCTAGTAGAAATCCAATAATAATACTGGGGTCTTGAGTAAGCGTAGAAGTATAGCGAGGATGCTAGCGATAATAATACTTGTGGGTCAATACCGTGAGCTCCAGCTAGTTCAAAATATCTTTCTCCATAACACCAGTCATAGCTCTGTGAAAATACACTAAGCCGTAAGCAACCAGTAACACTACAGCCATCTGGCTATTGTGGTAATCGTCCATGAATTATTTAATTACATGGAATGCCCATATAAAGGCTCCCATAGCTATCACTCGCAATTGCTAATAGACGATGGAAGCCTGGTTTGGAAAACAGCTCCTGGTAAGCCGAAACCATTCGAACCCGAATTATGGTGTTGTAGAGGTTTGCAGGGGCTTGAAACCCCGCTTAGCGTGAAACCATGTTTCACTGTTCTACCCTGGTTCTTCTTTGAGAGATCACCTGATAGGGAAATCCATTATGAGACCAAACTATGTTCTCATGGGAGTCAAGGGTTAGTATTATACCGGCTATTCTACAAGTTACCGGAAACCTCGAGAAACCAAGTTAACCACGCTTCCCAGTCGGGGGCATTGAAATACTTGTTAAAATAAAAATCCATGTATACCTAAAATAGCAGTGTTCGCTACACTCTTCCCTTGACTACAAGCCCTGGTATGGATATTTTTTCCTCGAGTCTTCTCGCAAGTGTCGTCAGTATTAGCGTCATCAATACGTAGAAAACCGCTGTTACACTGTATATTTGAATATGCAGTAGTGTTTTAGCACCTATCACCTTGCTAACGTAGACTGTTTCGGGAACTGTTACGAAGTATGCTATTGAACTATACTTCAACAAGTAAATTGATTCGTTTGTTAAAGCAGGTATAACTATTCTAATACCTTGTGGAATAATTACGTTTAAAAGAGCACTCCATTTACTTAGGCCAATAGATAATGCGGCTTCCCACTGCTCTCGTGGAACAGCCCCAAACGCCATTCTGAAATACTCTGCTTGATAGGCGGCGGAGTTTAATCCTATGGCTATGATACTTGATGTAAACGCGTCGAGCTTTACACCTATTATTGGTAGAGCGTAGTATACGAGGAATAATTGAACAATCATGGGAGTGCCACGGATTAACTCGATATACGATGCAATTACTGCTCCAAGCGGCTTGGGCCCGTAAATCCTGCCCAACGACGCTGGTAACCCTAGTATTATACCGATAGTGAACCCTGTAAAGGCGATTACGAGGGTTAGTAGCATAGCATTTAGTAGATCCGAACCGTACATTGAAACTAAGTATGCTACTTCATCAATGAAGCCCATAACTACTCAAGCCTGTACAACTCTTTTATGCTGGATAGAAACCTCTTAGCCCTCTCTGTTCTCGGGTTTAGAATAACATCCTCTGGTTTCCCCTCTTCAACTATTCTCCCATCATCGATGAATACCACTCTATCAGCTGTTTTTAAAGCGAAGCCTATTTCATGTGTTACAACAATCATTGTCCTACCCTCATTAGCCAGCTTCTCCATGACCTTAAGCACCTCGCCTATAAGCTCGGGGTCTAGAGCGGATGTCGGCTCGTCGAAGAGTAGTAGCTTCGGCTCCATAGCTATGGCTCTAGCAATTGCAACTCGCTGTTGCTGTCCACCGCTGAGTTGAGCAGGATATTTACCCCAGAGTTCTTCCGTTATACCAACGGATAGAAGTGCTTCTTCAGCTATTTTCCTCGCCTTCTCTTCAGGGTACTTCTTCACTTTGGTTAACCCCAGCATAACATTTTCTATAGCTGTTAAATGTAGGAATAGATTGAAGTGCTGGAATACGAAACCTATTTTCTCCCTAACTTTTCTAACATCGATTTTACCACTAGTTATCTCCTCGTTATCAAATATTATCCTACCCCTATCTGGTTTTACGAGCAGGTTTATACATCTTAGGAGGGTGGACTTGCCCGAACCCGACGGCCCTATTACAACTACTGTTTCCCCCTCATCCACCTGGAGGTTCACGCCTTTCAAAATATGGTGTTTTCCATAATACTTGTGCAAGTCCTCGATGATTAGGATTTTCTCATCCCCCATAGCCAAGCACCCGTAGCTTTAAGTATATGTAGTTTACAACCTGGGATAGAGAGAAACATATTATGAAGTAGAGTAGTGCGACAGCTAGTAGTGGAGTGAAATACTCGAACCTTGCTTGAGCTATGTGAACTGCTTGGGTAAATGCTTCAACCACTCCTATAGCGTATGCTAGGCTGGAATCCTTTAATATGACAGTGTACTCGTTTACTAATCCAGGTAGTGATAGCCTGAGTACTTGAGGTAGAATAACCGATGTGTACGCACTCCATTTGCTTAGGCCAATAGATAATGCAGCCTCCATCTGCCTTGCTACAACAACTTGAATAGACGATCTTAGTATCTGGGATTGATAAGCACTGCTTATAAGTCCTAGTCCTATGATGGCTGAAGTTATGTTGTTTAAGCTGACACCTAATGATGGTAGACCATAGAAGATTATGAATAATAGTAGAACGGGCGGCACGCCTCTAAGTATAGTTACCAGTGAGTTTACCGCTAGGGATGCTGATCTCCCTCCAAGCACCTCTATGAACACTAAGAAGAAGCCTAGGATTAAACCAAGAAAAAAAGCTAGTGCAGACACTATTATTGAATTGCTTAATCCATATCTTACTATGATGATTAATGCCGTCGCTAATTCCTCGAAAAGAGGCATGCACTTATCCCATATACTTCGAGATTATTTCATACCACTGCGGACTGTTAAGTATCTCGCTTAGAGCTTCATTGATAGCATTGAGTAATTCCGTGTTTCCTTTTCTAACTGCGAAACCGTATTTCTCCCCGGTTTCTATTACAGCGGTTATTTCAACATTATACATTTCTCCCAGTGTTTTCCCAACTGGTTCATCAACTATTACTGCATCTATCCTACCGTTCAAGAGATCCTGGGTTGCGAGAATATAGCTAGTATAACTCTTCACTACAATGTTTGCACTGGTATTACTTATGTACTCGGTCACTATGATTTCAGCGGTTGTACCGGTTTGAACGCCAACGGTTTTCCCGTTAAGATCCCCTAATCCTCCTGGTTTAAACTGACTGTCTTTAACAACCAGTATTGCTTGATTAGCTTCCCAGTAAGGTATGGAGAAATCCACTACTTTGGAGCGTTCCTCAGTAATTGTCATTCCAGATGCTATTACGTCTATTTGACCAGCTTGGAGGGCCGGGATTAACCCGTCGAAGTCGATTGATACTATTTCAACCTCGTAACCTATTTTCTGAGCAACTAATTTAATCAGATCTATATCTATTCCCACTATTTCGTTTGTCGTCTCATTTATGTACTCGAAAGGCGGGAAATCTGGACTAGTGCCAACTCTTAAAACCTTTTTAACGCTTGGCGGTGTGTAGAGGTAGTAAATTCCTATGGCTAGAATTATAATTACCACTATAATTGGAATAACAAACTTTATTTTCAACAGATACACCAGTATGATATTAAATCCTGGTAACTTAAAAAGTTTTAATAGTCAAAACCTTTCGCGATAAGCTTGATATTACTAATCATTGTTTTCCACGGGAGTTAAAACCTTGTCTATTGGAGATATGGTAGAAAAAGACATGAGACACTGTAGAATATAAGAAAGCATTCCGGGTTGCCAGGGTTTTCCCAAATATAAAAATGAACGCTAGAGGCCTGTTTCAATAATTCTAATAATAGGTTTCATCTTCACATTGATGGGCAGGAACGAAGGTTATATGTTAATCGGGAACGGTCTTGCTCCTTTCCTTTATAAGTAATTGATTATTGCCACGTGTTGAAAAACAAAACCTTCCCCTTAATTCCTCAACCAATCATATTTTTCAAGGATTTTTCCAACTGAAAGGGGAACGTTTTCCCAGGAGGTATTATGTTTTCTTCCTCTTTTTCTTATCGTTTTCAAGCTGTGAAGTGTCGACCTCGAGGAAGCTGTCTCTAGGTTGCTGAACTACTTGAGGAGGAAAGGGTATAAGCTAAGGGTTGAACATCCGAGCAGAGATAAATATGATGTAAACCACATAGTTGTGAGCGCTGATCCCGCGAAGATCTACTTTAACACGGAGTTCGATGCACCGATAACTACGAGCATAACGGGCGGGAGGCTGAGGCCAGATTTCAGATTTGAAGTAAGATCGAACCATCGTTGTATAGTTTTAGACGCTAAGTATAAAAGACAAATCGATACAGGCGATCACGAGAGGCTTCTAGCATACGTGTTAGAATACGCTGAACCCGTAAACGGAGAGCTTTACGGTGCCTTCGTAACGCTAGAGGATACTGAAGTGAAGAAAACCCACGCTAGTAGAGATATAGGAGGTGTCAGAGTAAGCATACATGTCCATTTACTAGATCCACGGCAAAACGAGAAAGAAATCAATAATACGATTGAAAAAATACTGGAGAAAATCATTTAAGACCTCTCTAGTATTACGCTATTTTTCAAATAATCGCAAACAAAGTCTTCCCTGCTCAAGTCTTCCTATAAGAAGGTTCTCGACATGGTTTCAGGGCGGGGCGAACCCTTAGGTAACCATCGTTGATATTACTTACCTAGTTTTTACTCGAGTTTTGTTCTTACTTCTATGGTTTTGCTCTCCTTTAAGTGTTCTAATAGTTTATTCCATTTATGGTTCTCCCAGCAATTATTGAACGCTGCATGTAGTACTGCTATATACGCCTTTGGCATTTTTAGCGACCTAGTATAGAAGACTATCTTCCCTATTTTTCTCTCCCGTGCTTGTTGCAGTAGCTTATTCACAAGGTCTTCAACGTGTTTATTACTCTCGTCTCTGGGCAACTCCTTTCCATCCACTATAACACGTACTCCAAGTAAATACCCCTTTCTATCGCAACTTTTCAGGGTTACATCATAGCTTTCAACTTCTTCATCGGGAAAGAGAAATCCGTATTTGGCTGATAGAATAGCCCAGTTTAAACCCCTACTCCTACAATACTCAATAAGCTTAGTGATCCTACCTGTTCTATCTATGTAAAGTTTATCGGGAGGATGACGTCCAGGATTCTTCTCCCTGCTACAGTAGGTTACATAAAGTACTGTGCCACTACTACCAGTATTCAAAATACATCTTCCCTAATTAGAAATACGTACACTCTAAATAATAAATCTTTTGACAAGCAGGAACTCGAAAAATCTTAGACCTTGCTTTAGAGCTGAGACAAGACATTAGAGACTGGCTCCGCAAATGGCTCCAGGCGAGTTCATGAGGTAGAATCTAAAATATCGGCTTAAAGGCTAACGAACCCCTTGTTCTTTTTCACAAATCTTTAGAATTATACTGCCTTTCAAAGAACTTTTCAAACAGGGTCTTCCCTACCCAGTTCCTCTAGGGAAGGGGGCCCTTGGCATGGTGTTAGGGTAAGGTGACCCTTGGGGGTGGAAGGGGGTTTTCCCCTGTCCATCGTGGTTTAGCCAGGTTCCATTGTTAAATCCGCTGGAGGATTGCGGATCTTAGAAGATCCATAAACAAGGGTTTCACGCCAGGGTATACCCCTCCCACCCCCGGTGAGTTGAGTGATCAATAGGGCTGTGCTCGCGAGGGATGGTCTCTAAGGATTATTAGCTTCTCCCTCATAATATATAAAATGTGTAGGTGTCCTTGTTTTGAAGGAGATAGGGGTTGTAGCGTCTAATTCTAGGTCCTGCGATGCTCCAATACTCGTCTATAAGGCAGCGGAGAACGATGTGAGGGAGGAGGCTCTCGTAGTCGTGGAGGATGCTAAGTTTAAGACAAGGTATCTCGGGGTTCTCAGATGGGTTACCAAGTACGATCCCCTGTTGAGCACGGGTCAGAGGTCGGCGGTTGTAGAGAAGCCTGAGATAGCTGAAGGGGGTGTGGAAATACCTTATGAAACCTCATCCGTAAGGATCATAGGGGTGATTAGTAATGGCAGGCTGGAGCCGGCGGCAACACCCCCGACGCCCAGGTCGAAGGTCTATCTTGTCGAGTCCTCACATGATTTAAGCCTAGACATGGGTAGCGGGCTGGTGGTGGGGGCTCACAAGTACAGCAACGTGGAGCTTCCGTTGAGGATTGATGCGCTCAAGTACCATGTAGCCGTGGTGGGAACCACTGGAACGGGCAAGTCAAGGCTGGTTAAAGCACTCCTCGACGAGGTTTTAGCCAAAACGGATTACAACATAGTGATATTCGACCACACAGGCACGGATTACACGCCGTACTGGCCTGAGAAAACGGTCAAGGCTGACCAGATAGTGCTGGATCTGGACACTATCACAGAAGGGTTGGAGTCGGCTGTGGGCGTTGCAGACGACTTGATAAGCGCGTATATGCCGGTAGCGCTGGTGGAGTACGCGGTCTGCGAGGCAGGTTTCAACGAGCTCTGCAACAAGCTTAAAAACCGCGCCCCCGACCCAAGGGTTCTCTCCAGCATAACTAGGGAGAGCTTGGAGGAGATGTTCCTGACCATTTCGCGTAAGGGAGCCTGGGATACTGAGAAGCTGGCTAACACGGTGAGCCACGTCGCGTCCAGCTTATCCGCTAAATCCGGCACTCCGCAGAAGCTAGCCCTCTACTTAACACTTTTCGCCCAGCACTATGTTAGAAGGCTTAACGAGATGCGGTACAAGGTTGACGAGCTTGTTAAAAAGGTTCGCGAGGAAAAAATGCTCGTGGTCGATCTCAGCACGATTGATACTGAGGCTAGAAGAGTTATTGTTAAAAGATTTCTCGAGAGGTTCTGGGAGATTATTACGGAGGATTCGAAGCCTGTGAACACTCTAATAGTGATTGATGAAGCCCACAACTACGCATGCTACCAGGCCTGCACTCCCTCGAACCGCGTGATTGAGAAGACGCTGCGCGAGGGTAGGAAGTGGGGTCTGGGAGTGGTGCTGGTCAGTCAGAGAGTCCTAGACTTCTCCCCGGATGTCAGGAACAATGTGAACACCGTGTTCTTCAGCAAGCTTCAAACACCATACGACTTCGAACAGTTGAAGAATTTCGTGGATCTCGCAGGGGTTAGGTCTGAAACCCTGTCAATGCTGGAGACCAGGGAGTTCTTCTTCGCCGGTCTCGGAAACCCGTTGAAATACCCCATGCTGATTAAGGTGAGAGAGGTTGGGAGAGCCCCTGGAGTGGCCACTGGTTGAAGAGGAGGTTGCTGGCGTAGCACCCGAGTTGGTTGAGGAAGCCCTGGGAGGGATCGCGAAAAAGCTGGCCGGGGAGGTTGGGAAGGTTAGGGCGTTAATAGCTGAGATTAGGAGGAGCATGGAGTTTAAAAAGGGTTGTTCAGGTTCGGCACAGCGGCCCCTGTGGAAGACCTCTGTTACGTTGCAGTGGACTCAAGCTTCACCAACCCGGCAGTAGAGCTTGTCGGCGGCTACCTTGGAGTGGTGAAAGTTGTTGTAGTCCACTACGGCTCCAGGTGTGGTGGTGGAAGCGTTGAAGCCAAGGCTTACCCAGGGTTATGGTTTAACGCTGACTTAACCAGTAGCGTGGCCAGGTACTACGAGAAGCGTACTGGTGTGGAGCTATTGGAGAGGAAGAAGCACGGAAAGGCGGACTTCGACGTGCTCCTGCTGGATGGCGACCTCATCCCTCGATCCCTTTCATCCCGAGGCTCCGTCGGTGAACTGCACCAGAAGATCGCGGATTATACGAGCAAGATAATAGAGCTCGCCGACTCCACGGACACGGCTGTAGTAGGCGTTTTAAAAAGGAGCTATTCAAGGGATCTGGTCAGCATAATGGGCTTCAGCGATCTAAGGCTCAGCGATAAGGCAGTTATGAGCTTGATCCTGAAGCCCTCTGAGTACGTGGTTGCCGGCTCCCATCCTGAGATCTACGGAGAGTTGAAGAAGCTTAGAGGCAAGCCAGGGGTTCCAGGGGATTGGTTGGAGGCTAGGCTTAGATGGTATGAATTCATAGTGAGGAACATGCCGAGGGGCTTCACGGTTAAGCTAGCCTACTACAGGGCCCCTGCTACAATATACCCGGTGGCAACCAAGATCGAGTTCGTGGCCAGCGGCTCCCTGGGTGAGGATGAGCTTGTCTCGAGCCTAATGCAAGTTAGCGGTGAGACAGGAATACCTGTGCCAGTAGACTACGCGGACAGCCTCTCAGCAATTACAAAAGAACTCAAGCAGACAGTATACCAGAAACTCCTCGCCGAACTATCCAAGACCGCAGGGGTTGAGGCCAGGGACGCCGTACTCCTCCTCTCGCTTACAAACCCGGAGAAGCTGAGAAGCATACTTAGCTAGAGAATCGGTTTTTGAACCCGTTGAAGAATTCCACCAGTGTAAAAGTTTCTGAAGGCCTGGCTGGGTGCCCTGCCATCCCTTGTTTTAAGGCACCCTGTGTTCACACGGCGATCACGGTTATCGTTATGCCTTGAAGCATTTGCCCCGCCCCGTTTAAAACCACTTCGGACGTCTTCTCCCCTCCTTGTCATCGGGGCAGGTACCGGGCGGTAGCATCAGCTTTATACTGGCCAGCCGGTATTTCCCATCCCTCAAGTCGGTGATTCTTGGTAGTATGAAGGCTAGCTCGTCCCATTTACCCTTATGGGTGCACTCCGTCTTAGGCGGCTCCACAGGCATCTTAGCCCTGGAAACCTCGGCAAGGGCTTCCCCGAGGTTGCTGAAGACAAGGGGTTCCACAATTCCATGCCTGATTCTAGCCTTAACTTTTACAACCCGGTCGCGGCCCACGAGCTCAACAGACGGCTCCGGATCCCCTGGGATGAAGACTACTTCATCGAGTCTGGACGTGCTTACTTCAACGGGTTCTTCAAGCACCACTTCTACCTCGTAAGCCAAGCCTCTAAGCCCGCTTTTCAAGTATTCCAGGACAACCATGCCCCCGGTGCTCTGCAGTGCAACACCTTCTCCGGAGAGCTTCAGTGTTGCAACATACATGGTCCAGTCCACGCCGGAGTCGTTGGCCAGCTCCCATATAATGGGTTTGTCTAGGACAAAGTAGCGTAGCCTCCCAATCTCATCCCTGAACGCGAATGCTAGGGTTCTCACCCTGTCCAGTACCGTCCCTCTCAGGGGATGCATGGCCAGGGTTTCCAAGCGGGTTTTCCCGGGGCTCGCGAGGGGCTTGCTCAGGAGGACTTCCACGATAGGCCACATATTGCTGAAGACACGTTTGTAGTCAGCCAGGTCCACGCCTACACTGTGAAGCCTTGACAGCACAGTGCTCAGTATGCACGCCTCCATCTCCCAGGCCGTGGGCTTATCCATGGACTCTGGCACATGAACGGTGAGGGTTAGGTGAGGTGCGGTGTGGTGGAAGTGGCGTATTAGGAGATACCACAGGGTCTTCTCCACCGGGGCTATGAACTCATGCTTACCCATCTCCTCCAGGAGCCGGTCCACATAAATGATCATCTTCCGGGCTTCGGGCTCGTAGTTGCCGCAGATCTCTCTGCACGGGCTTCCGAGAGGCCACGACCCGCCTTCCCCAACCATTCCTGCCTAGAACTTCCAACTTAACTGTGAACTTCAGCACATCGCTGGATGTGTTTCTGAACCTTGTCAGCGACTGTATATCCCCGAGAATGAGCCCGAGCTCATTAGCTAGCTTGGACTCGATGGGTTTAAACAATGCTTCGAGAATGATGTGCTTGTTAATCGAAGAATCTTCCATGGTTCAACCCTCCCTTCTTAACAGCATAGAATCACGTGGACGTTGAGCGGCAGCTTTCAACATTCCTCTATATAATATATTTGTAATAGCCGATAATAAAAGATACCATTCCCTTAATCTTCTTCCCACAGTCTCCGCGATCGGATGGCTCGCCCGTAGGAAGTTCTTGTTTTACGGACTCTCCATCAATAAGTCTAGCACTTTAAACATTAAAGTCGATACTAGAAGTATTGATAAAAGAATGAAGGATTCTAAAAGCACATCGTTTTTGAAAAAGTTTTAAGCAGTGTCTTCTCTGCTCAAACCGTCCGGGGGATGGGGGATCCTTGGAATGTGGGGCATAACCCTATGCTATTGTTGATTAACCAGGTCTTGCTGTTAAGCTCGCTGAAGATTAGGGAACCAAAAGAATCTTAGAATGAGCATAATCAAGGAGTTCACACCACGACACATCCCTTTCACTTCCGGGCTCAATGCTTATAGCATGATTCAAAAGCTGGGTGGTGGGGTGAGTCTTGATTTATCGATGTACTTATGGTTCACTGAATTCTAATCATAGCATGCTACGCAGTCTGGATTATGAGAGGGTGGCGGTAGCATCTTTCTTGGAAGCTGGCAACAACTTCGAGCTCGCCAAAGCCGTTGCGAAGGCTTCTTTCGAGGCTAAGCCGAACACCGCCTTCACAACAGTAATAGGCCCGTTAATAAAGGTCCCAGCGATGATAAGCCTTGCAAACGTGGCGCTTACGGCGAGAAAGATTTTTCCAAGTAACACCAGTCCCCATAACCATCAAGCTGAAAGAACACGGTGGGCCCGGCTCGTTTAATGGGTGGTGTTGTATTTGGAGAAATGGTTTTTCGCTACTGGAGCGCCCATTTACATTGTTTCCTAGTGTTAATATCCCTGTTCAGATATATTGCCATGGAGCATAGACATGGTTGTTTCAAATATTCAATATTAGCCGTAATGTTGTTTGTTTCTAGGAGTCTAAGCTCCTGCCATTTCTACTATAAATCCTTACCACTTTCATGGCGCATGTTTCAGCAAGATCTTTTATACGTTTCACATAGTCCTTTAACTCTAGTCCCTTCATAAAATACATGATAAATGGGAAAAGAAAATTACGATAACAAATGCTCAGTTATTTATCCTGATTACGCAGACATAATGAACGAGTTCAGGCGCGACTATGAAGCCATAATATCATTAATAGACAGTAGGCTTAAGGACGTCATTCTCAACATTATTGAGTCATCGCATCCATTCACTACTCCCCAAGTCATTGAAAACTTCTTGGAAAAGAGAAATAAAAACACTAACATAAAAAAACCGTAAAATCCTTTCAGAGAAAATCATTAGAAAATACTACATACATGATTTGATAAAAGAAGTAGATATAAAACTCATTCTTAACGATCAAGAAAGGGAAAAGTTACATCAATTTAAAAATAGGATCAAGGAGGCAACACGTAAGTTAAGGGAAAGAAAAATAAAACCGATTGCAATAATTGCTATATCAATACCCGATGGGAAACTTTCTCCTTATTATGATGAGGAAATTGTAAGCGGAAAATCGTACGAAATTTCAATTAGTTATCATTATAGTGATGGAGTTTTTAAGTTGTTAAGCAAAAATAACGAGAAGAAATCAAGAGTGGTTTTCCTTGATTTCAACAGGAAGTATCTCCCCGATCTTCGACAATACTTCTCACACATTTACGTGTTTGAAACTGTGCAAAAGAAATTATGAAAACAATTATCGAAAAATAGATGCTGTTTACTTGTATTTCACCTTTATATTAATGTTTTTATCACAATATGAGGCTATGGGGCACTCGTTACATTTTTTCTCGCTACATAGGTTTTTAGCTACATACCATATTACTTCATCAAGCATCCATGGAGCTACACCAATGGCCATAGCTCCCTTTCTCCAAGCCTCTCTTACTAGTTCTTTTAGTCGACTATTTAATAAGACCTCGGTTACGGGCACTCTAGGCTTTAAAACACCAGTATAAATCGTGAATCGAGCTACTTGTATGTCGACAGCCACATCTAATTTGTCGAAGTCTATAATTTTAAGTAATTTCTTTTCACCCATGACGCGGAGGTAGAAGTTTGAGAGTTTATCGCCCTTTAGATATGGGAATTTCTCTAAATGTTTTTCCTTTATCTCTTTAATTGTCAATGGTTGTATTGTAATGTTTCTGGGGTCTCCGTTATAATTTCTAAGGAGTATCTCGGATATTTTCTTCCACGATTTGCCTGCTTTGTTATAGTATCTCGCGCCAAGGTTTTTCAAGAATACTGCTAATTCTTTTTCATCGATCTCGAGGATTTTCTCTGGGGTAAACATTTCCGGGTGTTGCTCGTATGCTTCACGGGCTCGTTGCCATAGTCTATCAGCATCAACCTGGTAATCAAGAGCAACCATATAAGTGTAGTAGAGGGCGAGTTCACGACTATCCTCTCTGATATTTCTTGGTAATTGATATTCAGGCATAATACTGGGCGGGTGTTTTTGTCTTACATCCATTAGAACCTTTGCAATATTAGATGCTTTAATGTAATCGACTTCGAATGGAGTTTTTTCTTTCGACAAACACCTCCCCATAATATAATTAGGTGGCAAGCTTGGTGTTAAACATATGGTGCACGGCTTCGAAAAAGCGACTAGGCTAGTTGATGGATTAAAATCCCATGCTGCAAGTGTTACACGCTAAGATATACCTAGTCCATAGCATGGTGAGTAAAGGCTTTATAACCTTGCAGAAATGGAAGCCATGGAAAACACGAGTCCTTAGCTTTTGCAGATATCTTAACAATAGTTAGGAGAGCGGCATGCTAACTCCGGTGAACACTATAGTTGTGAATCAGGGGATGGTGTGGGTGGATGTGTGGTAGCTGGGAGTCGTGGGGTTAGGAGTAGTTTTAAACGGTTTTCCCAGCTTAAGGGGTTCATCAATGTTTAAATGCTTTTCCTAACATGTTGCTGTGCGGTGGCGTTTTTGGAGCTAGCATTGTGGGTTGCGGTTGGAATATATCTTCTAGCAATGCTGGGTGTAGGCGCGTGGGCTAAGAGGTTCGTTAAATCAGCTGAGGATTATCTCCTGGCTGGCAGGAGGCTCGGGGTTGTGCTAGTTGCTGCCACGCTTGCCGCGACACACTATGGCGGTGGATTCGTCCTCGGCGGTGCATCATGGGGTGTAGTGTACGGTTTCGGCGGCCTCTGGTATGGGGCTGCCTGCGGCCTTGGGCTGGCACTACTAGGCGTTACATTCGCAAAGCTCTCGAGAGCTCTCGCACTCTACACTGTTCCTGAAATACTGTATTTAAGGTATCGTAGCAGCACTGTTCAAGCACTCTCCGCACTACTCTCGCTCCTAGCGTTAATAGGTATAACAGGGGCTCAAGTATGGGCTGCTGGAGCCGTTTTCGAAGCAATGGGGCTGCCTGGCTTGTGGGGTTCAATCCTCGCTACAGTGATCTTCATAGCTTACACAGCCATCTCAGGCTTATGGGCTGTTACACTCACAGACCTGGTTCAAATAATCCTCGCCACCCTAGGAGTTACAGTAGCCACCGTGGTCGCGCTCGCTAGCATAGGAGGTTTCAGCGGCGTGGAAGGCAGGCTCGCCGAGCTCTATGCTAGCGGAGTAGTAAGCAACCCGCCCAGTGAATACTTCAACCCGTTTTCACCAGGAACCTCTCTCATAGTTCTCACAGTGGTTGCCACCGTCATGTACACGTTAATAGGGCAGGACTTCTACCAGAGACTTTTTGCGTCGAAAGATGAGAAAACAGCTGTTAAAGCCTCAGTCCTCTCGGGACTCTTCCTTATAATAGTTTCACTCATACCAGCTATAGCCGGTATGACGGTGCTAGCGCTTTCGCAAGAACCAGAGAAAGTAGTTGCATCACCAAGGATCGCGGTACCATATTTAATCCTAGCAATGTTCGGACCAGTCCTCGGCGCCCTGTTCATAGCAGCAGTTCTCGCAGCCATAATGTCGACGGCTGACTCCCTCCTGCTCGCCGCTACATCACACATTATCAGAGACTTCTACTACAAGTCGAAACCAGAGATCAGTGATAAACAGACGCTAAGGCTCTCCATACTGGTAACAATACTAGTCGGTGCTTTCGCACTGATAGTTGCTTTAACTGTTCAAGGAATAATCGAGCTACTCATATACTCCTACGACCTCTACACCTCCGGCGTCTTCATACCCTTCGTGCTGGGGCTCCTGTGGAAGCGGGCATCTAAGGAAGGAGCGATCGCAGGCATGGTTGCAGGCTTCACAGCCTCGTTAATGGGTATAATGGGCTACATACCTGCGGAAATATACGAGATGATCTACGTCTGGGGAGCCCTAGCCTCCCTCGCAGCGATGATAGCGGTAAGCCTTGTCACGAAGCCCACGCAGCCGGAGGAAAACCTGGCGAAACTGCTCAAATGGGCCTAAGCACGTGAAAACCTTTCCCCCTATTACTATTTTATCCTATATATCTTCAACAGGAAGCAGGAGTCCACGACTGACCGACACTCATACGAGTTTCCGCCCAATTAATAGAGTCCGCCAGGGGGATGACGGCCTGGAACCTTTCACCTGAGAATCTACGAGGATTATCAAACCACTTAGTGCTTAGACCTAACGTAATCTCCATCGCGAAGAAACCATTTCATAGGTGTTTTCCTCATAGAACTGTTCCCCACGCTCACATGGGTTTACCCTTGCGTGATTAAGGGATTAACCAGACGGGTACGGGAAGCTTCATTCCTCCACCTCCTAATCATCAGGGAGGGTTTTCACCGAGAGAACACTTACAGCATGCTATGCAGTAACAGTTTCTAAATCGGGATTGGTAAATACTTGGAAAACGGATTCTCTCAGCAAGTTGATGAGAATAAGGATTATGCTGGTGTTTGAATGGAGGATGTAGTGGTTGAAAATTCTCGGCTATATGGGTTTCTGAGGGTTTACCAGGCTTAGGAGTAGTCTTGCAAGCTCCATGTCTTTCTGCGAGAGCTTGGAGTACACTAGCTCGTACACGAGCTTCCTAGTATCGTATTTCACGTATGAGAGCTGGTCAACGTAGTCGAGGGGTAGTGGGAACCCGGTGTTGCCGGTGATTGCTGAGAGCGCTGAAACTATTTTCTCCACACTCCAGCTGGGGGATTCAGCGATTTCTGTTTTCACAGCTAGATTAATTGTTTTCAAAGCAGGCTTGTAGAAGACTACTTTAACTCTGCCAACGTATCCTTTATATGCTCTAATTATTCTTTCAACCCATTCATATCTCGCCTGTATTCTCGAGGCAATGTTTTCATCGCTTACTTTATTCAGTATCTCTCTGATTTTCCGGTTAAACTCGTCGTAGAACTCTTTGTAAGTACCTATTGTAAAGTATTCGCCATGGTCTAGCACTATGGAAGCGATCACCCTATCACTCAATCCAATATCGAAGAGTTCAAGAATAATTCTAATATCGCCGGAGTAGCTCCTCTTTAAAACACCAATTAACGGTGTATCAGTCTCCCATGCTAGGTCGAGGGCTTCTCTCGTTAACTCTTCCGCCTTCTTCACGAGTTCACGGGCTTCGCTAGGGAGAGATGAATCCTCTTCTTCCCCATATCTCGTCAAGATCTCTCCATCCACTATCGCTATATCGAACTCCATCTGCCCATTCTTCTTATCCTTCAGTGCTTTCAAGAGGGCGTTGCGCTCATGGACTTTGGCTTGAACACCAGCTAAGTCTCTATCGCGGTGGTAGCTTACATATGCTTTGAGTGTTGGCGGGGTGTTGCATTTATCGCCCATTACTATCTCTGCAACCTGTATAATCCAGATGTAGCCTCCTGCCACCTCTATGGGTGGGACAGTATAGCTTGAGTCAACAGCGTATGTGCAAGCCCCTCCACCGTGCTCGGGAAACTTCTTGATCAAGCCCTGACTGCTCAACTTCTCTCTAAGCTCGCGGGTTTTCCCAATGTTTCTAGCATTCTCGAGTATGTTATCAACCAGATTATCGAGCTCCCCAGCTAGTATCTCAGGAACTACGCCTGCTTCTTCTTCAACGCTCAGACCTGCTTCACCTCGATCAACACAGGATACTTCAACGGGTTGCCCAGCCCGGCGAAGTAGAACTCCCTGGTCGCCAATATGGCAAGGTCGTCGTACTCTACTCCTCCAAGGTCGAGAACACCCTTCAAGTTGTCTAAGTCTCCAGGCGTCTGGAGCTTGCTGAAGAAGAAGGTGTTGATATTGTTCCTTACATCAGTGCTGAAGTCGATCATCCTCTGGCTGGCGAGCACGAGCCCGAGACCCCACTTCCTCCCCTCCCTGGCAGTCCTCTCGATAATGCTGCTTGAAGGGTAGCAGCCCTGGTAGCAGGCGTAGTTGTGGGCTTCGTCAACAACTACTAGAGTGTTCACAGGCTTCTTCGCCTCGTCAATACGGTCCCAAATCCTGCGTAGAACAGAGTAGACCACATACTTCCGCTCCTCCTGCCTCACGGTGCTCAAGTCTAAGACAACCAGCCTGTCCTTCTCCAGCCTCTCGAGAATATCTCTACTGCTGATTCTCCTTTTGTTCAAGGATTCAATGTATTTCTTCTGCAACGACATGAATGTGACGTATTTCCTCTTACTGGTTGATTTTCCCGCCACGATATTTATCACGGTCTCAAACAGCTTTACGAGTGATGAAGTTTCCCACTTAACCTTCTTCATCTCCTCCTCTAAATCAACTGTTTCAAGCAGCACGGGCATCTTTTCCAACGCCTCTCCCACCTTGTTTTCACTAATGCTGACTTCAACCTTCCCCTCAACGCCCTTAGCAAACTCGGTGATAGACCGGTCCTGGCTTTCCGAGAATTTACGCAGATCACCCTTGCTCAGTATGTACAGGATGAGCGAGACGTATAGCGCATCCTCTCCCGCCTCCTTAGCCGATATTTCTTTTTTCAAATACTCGGCTATGGACTCCAGGTCCAGCGTGATCTCGGACGCGTCTAACACTTTACCCTCGAACCCCGGCACGTTAACGTAGTCCTGCCCCGAGTGGTCGAACACTAATACTTTCCAGTCGGTTTTCTCGAGTACCTCGTTCACCAGGGCTACAACCAGCTTAGACTTGCCCGTGCCTGTCGCCCCTACCACTCCTACATGGTATTTAAGCGCCTCCGGCTTCAACGGTATTTTTATCCTGCTGAACTTATGCTCCCCCAGCTCCAGGCCGGTTTCAAGCGCGAGTTTTACATCTCCCGGTGACTCGACCAGGTAGACC
>NZ_DBOUKL010000063.1:0-19507 GCF_059755995.1 Thermosphaera sp.
GGTCTACTCGCTTTCAATTCTTCTGATTGAATTCCGGAGCAGATGGCCGAGCAAGTAAAACTCATACTCAAGGAGTTCCTTTCAATTCTTCTGATTGAATTCTGTGCTTGATCTTTGATGTGGGTTTTTAATATTGTCTTCGGTTTTTTATTTGTTGTATTGGGTATTTATCTTTTTCCATTGTGATCATGGGGGGTTGATCAAAACTGATCATGAGGGTTGATCATGGTGGTTCCCGGTTTGGCTGGGGAAGGTTGCCATTTGTTAGGAAACACAGTTTCTTGGTATTTAACAGTGTTCAATTTCCTGAACCATTCGGTCTTCGAGGAGGCGTCCGCACGGGCCGAGTTTTTCCCGTAACAGCTAGGGAATAAGTTATAAACCCCTCCACACAATAATTAGTGGGGAAGGGATGGTGGGAGCATAAGCCGTTCAACCTGGGAGGAACCCTCACCGGGCAAACCCCTACTCCCCAGGGCATCCAGAGTATTCATCATGCCCATCGGATTTCACGAAGACATCATCCTCCGCGCAATGAACCACCTACACGTGAAAGAAGAGGACACAGTCTACACCGTAACATGCGGACCTCTAACAGGAGCCGTTAAAAGAGCCGTCGAATCACTCAAAGCCATGTGCCTAAGACAAGGGTTTTCAGAACCAACCCTAATAGAACTAAGCTGCAAAGACTTCTACGGGTCAATACGCACACTGAGAAAAACCATCGAGAAGCACAAAGACCAGGAAATCTACCTATGCACCGGGGCAGGACTAAGAATAATAACCCACATGATCGAAATAGCCCTCCTAGCCACAAAGAAAACATTCAACATCTACTACGAACCGGAAACAGAAGGCGTAGAGCCCATACTAGCACCACACCACCTCATCCTAAACATCTACAAAAACCCCAGCGGCCTCGAACACCAAGTATTAAAAACCGTAATAGAAAACCCCGGCATAAGCGTGAACGAAATCAGCGAAAAACTAAAAGTCAAGGAGAAAACAGTGAGAAACATCCTCACAAGACTCAAAAACATGGGACTCATCACTAAAACCGGAAAGGGAAAAGTAGCCGCAACCCCAGTAGCAACAGCCCTCTACAGCTAGCCCGAAACCATATAATACAAAAATCCCGGAAAAGGAAAGGAAAGGCAAACCCACGGCAAACCCGGTGAAATAACAGGGTGTAAAAAGAAAACAACCCTCGGAGACCAGCCGTGATCAACAGAAGACTCATGCTAAGAACAATCAGAAGACTCTACCAATGGTCCAAAAACGACCCAGTAGACGAAGAGCTCAGAGGGTGGAACTGGGATAAACCACCGCTCAAACCAAGAGCATACCTAGAGCTAGGAGTCTCGGAAATAGCCTCAAAATACTGTGAAACCAGGAGAGACCTATGGCTGAGAAGAAAAATGAGCGTTAAAACAGAGGCAACAGAACCACTGATCAAGGGACACCTAATCCACGAAGCCGTCTCAACAGCCATCGCCAACACCTACAAGCACATAGTACTAGGGTGGAAGCCATGGGACACTTACGAGGCTGTTAAAAACAAGTGGCGACAGCTAAACACGCACAGCAGAGAATACGAGAAAATAGTGGAGCAGGCGTACAAGTACACCCTCCTATCAATACTCGGCGAGCTCTCATACGAAGACCTGACGAAAAGCAACACATCCCCACCACTCATAATATCCGAGTTCAAAGTAGACGGGTCAAACCTAGGGCTCTCCCCAAACCTCTCAATAGACATCGTGGCAGACGGGGGCGTAATAGTAGACTTCAAATACGGGGCGCCAAGAGACTTCCACAAGCTCTCGCTAACAGGCTACGCCCTAGCCCTTGAAGCAGAGTACGAAGTCCCCTACGACTACGGCCTCCTAATATACGTTAACGAGGTAAGGGACAGGCTGAAAATATCCTTCAAACCAGTCTACATTAACAGCCACCTGAGAAAATGGTTCATCGAGGAGAGAGACGAGATAATAGACATGCTCCTTGAAAACAGGGAGCCGCCGGTAGACACACAATGCCTCGCGAAATGCCCCCTCCACAAGGTGTGCCACCCGTGAAAACCCTCCTCATAGCAGGCTACGGCGTAAGGCTAAGGTACAGGAAAGGACTACTGCTGGTAGAGTCGAAAAACAGCAAGCAGGAAGTCCCCGTTTCAGACCTGGAGCAAGTAGTGATCGCAACAAGCGGCGTATGGCTCTCAAGCAAGGTAATACGCAAGCTGATAGAGTTCGGGGTAGACCTGGTCATCCTGGACTCGCGAGGCCTACCCGTAGGCCGCGTCTACCCTCCCTTCATAAACAAAACAGTTGAAACAAGAAGAGCCCAGTACTTTTCAAACGGAACCGTTAAAGGATTACACGCGATGAAGGAGCTCGTCTACGGGAAGATCGCAAACCAGGCAGCAGTACTTAGAAAATACTACTACAACACGAGAACCCCCGAGCTGAAGGAAGCCTCCACCAGGCTCAGCGAGCAAGCATTGAAGGCGAGAATGATAGAATCCTCCTTCGAAGAGGCTAGGGAAAGGCTTAGAAGCATAGAGGCTGACGCTGCGAGAACATACTGGGCCAACTACGCCCTGCTAATCCCGGGCGAGCTGGGCTTCGAAGGGAGAAACCAGGACTCAGACGACCCTGTCAACACGGTGTTAAACTACTCCTACGGAATACTCTACTCGGAGTGCTGGAAAACCCTGGTCCTCGCAGGACTCGACCCCTACGCAGGCTTCCTCCACGCCGACAGATCTGGGAAACCAGTCCTCGTGTACGACTTCATAGAAATGTTCAGGTTCTCAGCCGACCTCACCGCACTATACCTTTTCCGCAAAGGGTGGAGGCCAGCGATGAGCAACGGGCTACTAGACTATGAATCCAGGAAAAAGATTGTTGAAGCCCTGAACGAGTTCCTCGACAACACCAGGGCACAGTACATTGATGAAGCATCCATAACCCTGAGACAGGTGATCAAGAAGGCGGCGTACTCGCTGGCCTCATTCCTCCGTGGCGAAGGGGTCTTCGAAGCCTTCACCTACAGGTGGTAGCATTGTACGTCATAATAGTCTACGACATATCAAGCAATGAAGCCAGGGCTAAACTAGCCAACTACTTGAAGACTAGAGGGTTTGACAGGATCCAGAGAAGCGCGTTCATCGGCAAACCCCTGCCAGGGGTTTTAAGAGACGTGGAGAGAATCCTCCCTAAATACGTAGAAGCGGAGAGCGATGTCATCCACCTAATACCCCTTCTCGAATACAGCTTGGAGCACATGAAAGTGTTCGGCAAACCCTTCTCCGAAATCACCGGTGACAGGAGGCTACTGGTGATCCGGTAGTGTATAACTTCAAGCTTGTCGAGAAAGTAACCCCCTCAACGATCAAGCAGTACTCGTACTGCCCGGTAATACCATGGATTCAAACATGGTTTAAAATACAAGAGCCATACACGGACAGCATGCTCCTGGGCAGGGAAGCCTACACCCAGCTGAAAGGTCGGGGACAAGTATACGTTTCAACAAGGAAAGGTGCTACAGTACTGGATGAAGTAGTCAAGGAGAAGAAGTATTGTGTGATAGTTGAGCGGAAAGCGTTTAAAAGCCACAACTACTCGAGATATGTTGAGCAAGCAGCAACATCCTACCTCATAGCCAGGGAGAAGATGCAGAGGGTTAGAAAGCTCAGGCTGGAGGTGCAGGGGGTTGCGAAAGAGATAGAGCTGACGGAGGATTTAATCCACGACGTGGAGGGTATTGTAGAGTCGGCGTCGAAAACGCTTGCATCTGAGAAGCCGCCTCACACACGGCCTGATCCGAGAAAGTGTAGTAGCTGCTGGTATAAGCGCTTCTGCCCGCTTCACTGAAGCATGCGTGTTTATATCTTGTTGAAACAGTAGGTGTTACTGGTGTGCTTGTGCCCGACGAGCTTGTTGCTGTAAAAGCCAGCGTTAACATATCCGGCTTCTACGGCTACCTATACACGAGCAAGCTGGTCAAAACAATACTTATTAAAGCCTATCCTCCCCTGGCCGAGCACTTCAAGCCAGCGTCCGGGTCAACGCCTAAGCTAATCCACATCTCGCCTCTCTACGCGACGACCCCTCGCGGAGTCAGATGCCTATACAGCTACGCGTCGTGCAGAGACAGGGAAATGGCTAAGTGCAACGGCCCCCCGAGAAATATTAAGCTGAACTCTACATACCACTTCTACCTAGGACTCCACGAGTCCACAGCATCCAGTAGTGAGGTAGTTTCAGCGTTAATAAACTACAAGGAGTGCTTCGAATTCGTCAAGCAGAAAGTATGCGTTGAAACCTTGGCAATAGATGTTTCAAACCCGCGTATACAAGGAAGAGAAGTAGCTAGGAGGGTCCTGGAGAATCGGGGCGTTAAAATAGTGTTCTCATCTCCAACACACCTCAGAGACCCGTTGAAAACGAGCAGGAAGCATAAGACAATGTTGCCAACACCCCTAAACGTGTTCGCAACACCAATCCGCTTAAAACTCTACACGACCGGGATGCTTAGAAAAGGATTGTTTAGAAAGCAGTTGCTGAGAATCCATAGGTTATTCAATGAAACATACAGCGTGCTGAACACTGCCAGGGTGAGATGGGTGTACTACACTGATAAGCCAATACCAGCGCTAACCGGCTACGTAAACTACAGGGTAGACGAGAAATACCTGGAACACCTTGAGAAGCAAGGGGTAAACGTGGAGGAATGGCTTGCGGAAATCTTCGCATATTTAATAGCCCTGGGGACAGGGGCAGGGAGGGCAACAGGCTTCGGACACGTAGAGGTGAAACCAGTACAGGCAGAGAGCAGGGAAGAATAAGTAATTATTACAAAAGCCTTGGTGGAAAAACCTTTCTATATAGATAAAAAACAAGTGGAGAGCTAGGCTTAGTGTTTCATGCTTCCAAGGTATTTAACAATAAGTGGGCTTAGCTCATTCTCCCAGTGTGAAACGTAGAGACTGCTGGCTCCTTCATCACTTACTCTTCCCTCATATGTAGCCGCAAGGTTATCCGCCAACACTAATATCCCTGTGATAACAGATACTATTTTATACACATCGTAGACGCGTTTATCAAGAACATCTATACCTAGTCCGGAGAGATGGAATTCATGTATATCGGGTTTACACTTATCCCAGACAAGCCTGTCGCAGAACTCCTTGTTTTTAAGGATGTGGGACAAACTTGCTAGCACGCGTTCGCAAAAAACATAACTACCATCTTTACACATAGGTGTAAGCTGCCTCTCAATGAAGCTTACTACTTCATCGTTACACATTCCACTTGTAATCTTGGAGAAAAAGCTTTGCGGAGTGAACCTTGAGGGATGCCTCTTCATCATTGCACTGTGATGTCTTGAAATAACTTTAGCTGCTAAGATACTTTCAGCTCTGAAGAATTCGTCATCATCTCTGTGAGCTAGATCTACGAGTATACATGAAATAACGTGCTCATGGCCTGTAAACACTATTTTTTCCTCTTCAACACTAATAGACCTATCCCGATAGAATAGCGAGCTTTTCCCTAGATCATGTAATAATCCAATACTATAAACGATGTCTTCCAAATTAATTCTCTCAACGAATTCTTCGACAAATCTTCTAGTGAAAACATTCTTCATTCTACCAAACCTGTATTTGAATAAAAACGCCATGAGGTCGGCTGTTAGCTTTAAATGTTTTGCTAATGGAATTATCGTGGGTGGCTCACTACCGCATCGAGCATATGCCACCGGCCAGCTATTCCTAATTATTTCAAGACATCTCATCTTCTCTCACCAGATCGCAAAACCCTCGCCCCGGGTGTAGCAATCTCTTCTCGCAACCAGGAAAGAACCCGTGACCCCTTTAACATTATCCGGCAACTCTTTCCCTACACCAGTTAAAATATTGATAACCTGTTTAAACCTCTGGTTTCTGAGAATCCCGCTCAGGGTTTTCAAATCATCTTTCACTTTATGTTCTATGAGTTTTAGCCGGCCGTCAATGATTGCTTGGAGAAGTATTTTCAAATAGTATTTATCATTCTCAACTACGTAGTCCAGGCACTTGCTGTCTGCTGATATCTCTCTTCTAACTAATCTTGCGAAATCAACCGTGACGAATTCTAACTCTCCTGTTTTATCCCCGCTGTGTTGCGGTATTAACACGTTGACTAGTATGCTAGATCTCACGAGGCCTCCTCCAAGATCATTCAGGATTTCAATTAAGACATCAGGTTGCGCATCGCTCTCTAAATATGCTTTTGCAAAGTCGTAGGAACTACTATGCAAGATTTCCTTTGGAAACTCTGTTGAAACCTCTTCGATTATCTCGGTAAAACTCAAATAGGGTCTTTCAACGCTCAGCAATCTCCAGTTAACTGCATCTTTATTGTTGCTAGTAGCTTTACTTATCAACTCCATAGTCCTGCTTACTCTGGTTTTACTGTAAACTTCAGCCACTTTTTCAGGATCATCTTTCACAATGTATATTTCCGCACTCTCCTCCCTACACCTTTTGAAAACCTCTTCGAATTTCTCCCTACAGAGTCTTCCAGCTCTCTGAGCAAGGTTTTCAACAGGAGCTGGTTCCGTCACCAGTATTCTTGCACCAGCGTCAACGCCCGCTTCCACAACCTGCGTAGATACAATTACGCCTTTTCTCCCACTTATCTCATTCATGATTTTTACAAGAGCTCTTTCCCTATCCTTATTACTCATGAGACTGTGCAGTAGAACAGCATTACTGCATTTTCTACTCAACTCATTGTATGCTTCGACAGCGCGTTTTATAGAATTATGTATTACGAGAACAGCCTCAGACTCACAGATATCTTCTACATACTTGAATACATTATCACGTGTTTCAAACACTGTTTTCCACGGAAAACCATGTTTTTCCTCAAAGGTTTCATCCTTAACTGCAAACAGATTAAAACCTTTTCCACGCAGATTCTTTATCTGCGCGTTCTCACCGCCTACGTATACGATAACACTATCTTTCCCTTCGTATCTCAATTTATCTACAATCTCCGCTACTATGCTAGTATGCATCGTAGCGGTCTCAATCACTAGGGGTTGATTCATTCTTACTAAGAAGTTTAGCGCGCCTAGCATAAAAGACAGGGTTTCAAACTCGTTGCTTTCTCCACTCGCCAGCTCAGACCCTAGGTAAACATGTGCTTCGTCAAACACGATTGTAGACGTGAAGATAGAGGCGAGGACAGGATAGTAGTGGCCAAGAGTTCTCGCACCCCTTAAAATCTTATACATCTCGGATACTGGCAGCTTATACAGGTTGTAAATGAAGCTATCCAGCGTTGTAACTACTAGTTCCCTGAGATAATATGGTGACTTATC
Source organism: Thermosphaera sp. (assembly GCF_059755995.1). Taxonomy (NCBI): domain Archaea; kingdom Thermoproteati; phylum Thermoproteota; class Thermoprotei; order Desulfurococcales; family Desulfurococcaceae; genus Thermosphaera; species Thermosphaera sp. The sequence goes on from NZ_DBOUKL010000063.1 coordinate 7,372, forward strand.
CCCACCTATCTCATCAAGTGATTGATAACCAACACTTGAATAGTTACCTTTGAACTTCTCGGAATAAATCTCTCTCACTAGAGCCCTGTAAGGCACGACATGTATTAAACCATTAGAAAACCCATGGCTACGTGCTACTTCAATTAGTTTTAACGAGAGAATAGTCTTCCCGTAACCCGTAGGCGCTATAAGTATGATGTTCCTACCCTTCTCATATTCTTCGAGAACTTTCTGAAGAGCTGTTCTTGACTCTATCAATCCAATTAAGGAATTAGAAGAGCCCATGATGGAATCCCACTAATCTAGCAACTTTCCCGGTTAATCTTTTGAAGTATAGTTCGCCTTTACATGCTTCATCCGACTTGTTCTTCCTACACAAATCCCCGAATTGATCAGATATTCTCTGAGCACTAGCTCCACACAGGAAGACCGCGTCTAGGGACCCGGTCTCGGTGTAGGCGAACAAAGCTGAAATACACTGTGAGATAACGTCCCCGGCTTTTTCAACCATATTACTGTGTTTTGACGCGTAGTAAAGCATATTCAATATATCCAACGCCCCTCTCTTATCTAATACTTGTAAAATATGTGTTATCGTAAGAGGTCTTTCCCACACCACTAACGGCCTTTTTCCACTACACTCAATATTGATCAATCTGAATTTCTCGAAAACGTTGAAAAGACCTGTGAGCGGAGGCATTTCCATTACATGTTTTGTAACATCACTCACATGTAAAGCTATTGAAAGAAGTAGCGTTAGCTCTAGACTTATGTTTTCAACCCTCAGAAAACCCCTGATACGTTTCTCTAAGCCTTCCAACCCGTTTCCGGTAGCGTGCGTTATCGTGTAAATCCTGGGCGCATTCTGTAAGGATTCGACCGATGCATCCGGGACCAGGTAGAATTCAAAGTTGCTATTACCCCTAGCTTGCTTAGCGATAATCGATATTAACGCACCCGCAGATGCTACATACAGCGATATCCCATTGACCTTTTCACCCTCAACTTCTCGAAAATCTCTATACTTGGAGAAAACATAGGTTCTGAGAAACATGGGCATATCAACCGGTTTATTAGCATTTTCCACGAGAGTCTGAGCAATGCTGATTAACCAACTACAGAGCTGTGGTCCTTTTTTATCCTTGCTAAACTCGTAGGGTGTTCCAGGGGCCATTTCTGAAATGATCTCCCTATCAGATGTATCTCCTGCAGTGTATAGTTTGGGGGTTGACTCCTTAGCATTACATATTTTGTTTAAGCTCAAAGCTAGGTTGTTAACAAGCTGATTCGCCTCGTTTAAGTTTAAAGTTATAGTTCCTGTCGTAAAACCTCGCAATATTTTCTCCCGAAGGTTTTCAGGTAAATCCTCAAGAATGTAGCCCAAGGCGGCTGCCTGGAAGTATTTGCCTATGGATTTTTCATCTAAAACCTTGATCTCTACACTCAAGAAGGAAACACCCCTACAACGTTCTCTAAACCCGGTAAAGCGATTGCTTTACAAGACTCCTTGATTTCGAAGCTAGGTGGAGGGGTTTCCTCATCCAGCGGTATTATAAGGTTGTTCGAGCCGATAAGAGCTGGAACATGATATGTTACAGTACTATATCTCAAATTAGGCATTGTTATTTTAACAACCCTGGAAGGATCTAGCGCTTTTTCTATGCAGGACTCTTCAACATATAGTCTGGTTCTTACTTTCTCCTTGGCTTCCAATACGGTAGGGTTTTTAAAGTAATAAGCCTTTTCAAGAGCTACCAGACCCTCCTTACTACCAATTCTCACAACACTGTAAACAGCCCTACCTGCTACACTATCTAATTTCTCGATGCTTACTCCTAGTTCCCTTGACAGCTTCTCAATATCTACTACCCACAATAGTTCTACTTTTAATGCTGGCGCATAGACTGCTCCAACCGCTTGTGCAGGAAGCAGTGTAGGGATAGAGTAGGTAAAAAACTCGGAATCCATTGGATTGTAAGAAAAAGCTTTTTGATAACTTCCACCACTTTTATACGGGGATGAAACGATTTTACCGATTTCCTGATACACTGCTAATCCTACTTGTATTATTCTACGTGATGCAGATGCTGATTTACTAATAGAGAACCGAGGTGAAACTACAGCAGCAGAAGCTGTAATAGTGGCTTCGAGTAAAGGCTTCATAGGTTCTGAAACCAGCTTGCCCTCTCCCCAGTCTATCGTGTAAACCTCCTCGCTTTTCTTTCGCTTAGGCTTTTTCTCTTCCTTACCAATTTTTTCAACATGTATTGGAAGTTCGAGTAGCCTAGCAAGCGGGTAGCCAAATGCGCCCACGACCGTGGTAGGAGGTGTGACAGGGTATGCTGGTTGAGCTGCTGTGACCCCTTTATGCCTGACTATGAAACCCCAGGAGAGAGTAGCACTTGCATAAAAACCGCGTATATTAGTCAAGTATACCTCCTCAATATGTTATACCATTAGAAGAGGCTCCATCATTTTTAGGAGTTTTTCCCTGGCTTTTATAAGGGCTTCTGTATGAGATTTCGCCTCATCATCATAGGTTACATTCTTTATACCTTGTGTCGTAGAAGGTTTCTCAAGGTTCTCACCGTTGTAAGCATATACGTTTACTGTTTCTTCAGTAATGGATTGGGTTAACGCTACCGCTCTCTCATAGGTTTTCCTAATATAGTCTCTTGTTAAGCCTGGACTGGCCAAGAACTCTACAGGTCCTTTACTCACCGTTACCACCATGCTTCTAACATCCCATAGTGGCTGGTATCTAGTTCTCTTAGCTCCGAAGTGCATGCCGTCTACTAATGCTATGAGAGCGTCTATAGCTGCTTTAATGCGCTCCAACTTCTGCTTCTTTAAATCCTGATCCTCCTCACCGTAAAACGTCTTCGAGATATCGCTGGCTACGAGCTCGGCTGTAAAAGTGTAAAGAGCAGAACCGCTTTCTAGGTAGAAGAGCATCTGTGCCTCCTTAGCTAGCTCTGGTGACGTATAACGAGTATGCAACTGTGGTGTTATAGCTACGCCTCCTTTCTCTATAGCGTCAAGTGTTGGTAGCATGTAGCTGAACCGTATTGCAGAGGTTCTCTTGACCTGTCTAGATGTATACAGGAATCCTCCCACATCAGCTACAACACTTGTTTTCAGAATAGCTTTCTCAACATCAGATAGAGACCCCGACTTGATCTTAGCTATATCAAAACCTACCTTCTTTAATTCTTCCTCATACCATTTCAATACGTTATCATCCGAGAACTTTAAGAAATAGCCTAGTTCATCCAATTTTGTAACAGGTAGTTTTCTACTCTTCGCTATTTGCGTGAGTAGTGATTGATAACTGTGAGCGAGAGACTCACCGCTAACGGCTGGGACGTAGACTACGGAGTAGCCTTCTTCAGTAACTATTACTACTGGTGCTTTCCTATGCCTCGTATAGTTTCCTACCGATTCAGCCATGTTTAATGCTTCCGCGTTGACAAGTGTTCTAGCAGAGAGGGATAAGGTAACTATCATTCCTACTCACCTATCCTGCACAACCCTTTCTCACGAATATCTCCTATTCTAGCGTAAGCTTTAAGAGCGATCTCTCGACTCATTTTAATGATCTCAATTCTACTGGCTTTGCTTAGGTTCATTGTTATGTAGGAAGTTTCTTTCTCGAGATCTTCAGGTTTTAACTGGGGGCATTTAATTCCAAGACCCTTTTCCCTGTCATATTCAACACAAGGAGGGCGGTTTAAGCAGTTTGTATAGTATGCTCTTACAGCATCTCTTAATGCTTCTAGGATGCTTGCCTCATCGATAGCGTTCCCCAACCGGTCTAGATAGCTATAGTCACCTATTGCCCCGAGAAAGGATAGTACTTCTATTATTTGGTCATACATGTTCTCACACACTAAATTAATTATGTGAGATTGTATATATTTTTTGCTTTCATGGAGAGCCATAAGTTGAAACTGCGTAGCCAATACTCTGTTTCACAACGTGAAACAACTCATTACTCTACGCATGTTACCTCTGCAATGTTCTTTACCGAGTAAAACTCTTCTTTCACCACTATCTTTTTCTCAACTAGTTCTTCAAGCCTCCTGTACAGGGTTGCCTTGGGTATTCCTGTCTTCCTCGCAATCTCTGCAAGAGTGTTTCTTGAACCCTCAAGGTTGCTGACTATTATCCTGTCTCGCTCATCTAGTTTAAGCAACGCTATTAGCAGTTGCAGGTCTGCCAGCAGTGAGCACTCGAATCCTTCTCCTTCAACTACTACTTTGGTTTTTGAAACATACTCTAGTGGAAGGGTGAGGAGCGATAGTAGTAGTGCGACCACGAGCATTCTCGGACCACCGGTCAAGTATACTTCAACCTCGCCAGGCCCACTCACCTCCCTCAGCAGTATTGACCTAACAGATTCAAACAACGCCTCCGGGGTCACCGGCTCCAGCCTACAGGCTATGTTGAGAGAGTTGCAAAGTATGTTGAGCGTGTCATATGCTTTCTCAACCTTCTTGAAACCGCTACCTGTTTTCAAGGCGATCAACACTACTTTACTATACTTCTTGGAAGCTATTCTTTTAACAATAAAGTCTATGTCGAAGCCGAAGCTCGCGATTAAAACGCTCAAAACACCCCACTCCTCTTAAACATTCTATATTAAGCTTTACTATTTAATACGTTAAGTCATATTACACCATCTTCCTTCAAAAACCCCATCGGCCTCGAATCATGTGGATTGTATTATCCTTTGAAACGCTAGATTAACGGTTAGAGGGGGTAAACGGTTTGAGAATACCGGTCTTTCTGATCATATTGTTGTTAACCCTGCCATTCGGCTTGTTTAATGATGGATCCAGCGGTTTGAAGCAAAGCATTGCCGAGGAATATTCAAGCGGGTTGAGGCTTGTCTGGAGCGAGGAGTTTGAGGAAGGCGTGATCGATGAGTCAACGTGGAATTTCAACATCGGGGATGGTTGCGAGTACGAGTTGTGCGGCTGGGGGAATAATGAGCTCCAATACTACAGGCGTGAGAACGCTTTCATAGAGAATGGAAGCCTCGTCATAGAAGCCAGAAGAGAGATCTTTGTAGACGAGTCAACCGGGAAAGTCTTCAACTACACATCAGCGAGGCTGGACACCGTCGGTAAGTTCAAGATTCAATACGGTTACATTGAGGTGAGGGCTAAGCTTCCATCGGGGAAGGGGTTGTGGCCCGCTATCTGGATGCTCGGGGAGGAGTGGAGCCTCAATAATACTAAAGCATGGCCTTCATGCAGAGAGATAGACATAATGGAGCTGATCGGGAGCGACCCCACCATCGTATACGGAACCGTTCACGCACCCTTCTGCTACGGGGGCCGAGGAGTCGGGTCAAGCTTCAAGCTGCCTGAAAACATGATTTCACGTAGGACTACCATGTCTTCGCCATAGAGTGGACGAGCGAGTACATCAAGTGGTTTATCGACGGCCAGCCATACCACGTTGTGTACGAGCAGGGCTACATGTATGTTAAAAGCGGCTTCCCCCCGGGCTACTTGAGCCTCGCCGATGCTGAGAGAGCGCAGAGAAACATGATACAGGCGCATGCACGTGCTTACGACAATATTAAACGGTTCAGCAGCAAGCCTGTCGGACTAATCTACTCTTTCATCTGGTTCGAACTGTTCGGTGGGCCTCCGGAAGTGGCTGAGAGCGTGAAGAATACTAGGCTATACGTTTTCACTGACATGATTACCAAGGGTGTTTCCCACGTTAGCAAGGAATACAGGAAAGATCTCGCTAGCCGGCTCGACTGGCTGGGCGTTAACTACTACAGTCGTGTAGTCTTCCAATTCGTCAACGGCAAGCCGGTTTTAAAACCCGGATACGGTTACACCTGCACTCCCAGAGGATACAGCCCTGCTGGAAACCCGTGCAGCGATTTCGGATGGGAGGCTTATCCTGAAGGACTCTACCTACTGTTGAAAGAACTCTTCAACCGTTACAGAGTCGACTTGATCGTGACTGAGAACGGGGTTTCAGATAGTAGGGATGCGTTAAGACCTGCATACCTTGTCTCCCACGTCTACAACGTGTGGAAAGCAGTAAACGAGGGAATACCTGTGAAAGGCTATCTCCACTGGAGCCTGACAGACAATTACGAGTGGGCCCAGGGGTTCAGGCAGAGGTTTGGACTAGTCATGGTCGACTTTAAAACAAAGAAAAGATATCTCCGCCCTAGCGCTCTAGTGTTCCGTGAGATAGCGAGAACTAATGGAATACCGGAGGAGCTGGAGCATCTCGTAATGATGCAGTAAGCTGTTTCACAGGTTGATGAGAGCCGGGGGCGGGATTCGAACCCGCGGTGAAACGGGTGTCCGTGAACCCTGAGCGCTTAATAGCCCTGCAGCCCGCCGCCTTAGACCGCTCGGCCACCCCGGCTCAATTCTACATTAATGTTAAAGGATTAATTAACTTTTACGTATAAGATTCCTAATACTCTTATTACTCGTATAGCATGTACTTATTTTTCACTTAGATTATCGGTAAATATATAAAAACGTTTTGTACATAAATTAAATATTGTATGATAATTACAAATGTATTAAAAAAGTGGTGATATACTCATGCCCAATATAGAGAGAAGGAAGGTTCAAAAAACAGGCTCATCATCGTTTATAATCACACTTCCAAAAGAGTGGGTTGACGCTGTTAAGCTGAAAAGCGGCGATCACGTATATGTCTACGAGTACGAGGGGAAGCTCGTAATAATACCGCCTGAAATGGAGGTGTTTCAATCACAGTCAACAATCAAGGTTTCAGCAGACATCCCGACGGAGCAGGTTTTCAGAATGCTGGTCGCGGCTTACTTATCCGGCTACAGCAATATTACAATACTTTTCGACCCCAGCTTGCCCAATCTCGCAAAGAGAGTCAGCGATATAAAGAACCTTGCAAGGGTGAAGCTCGCAGGCGTCGAGGTTGTCGAGGAATCCTACAACGCTGTAACTTTCAAAATACTGTTGAATATTAAGGAGCTCCCAATAGTGAGTGCTCTCCGCAGGCTACATTTAATTGTGAACAATATGCTGCAGGACGGGGTGGAGGCGTTACTGAGCAATAACAGGAACCTGGCTGAAGCAGTCATTCAGAGAGATGACGAGGCAGACAGGTTCCATCACATGATAGTTAGGGAGCTGTCAATGGCTTTAATCGATGTCAGAGTCCAGCACGAACTAGGCCTTTCAAACATTATCGAAGCAATGAACTATAGGATTATAGCCAGGAACCTTGAGAGAATAGCTGATCACGCCACCAACATTGCTAAAAGATTATTGAGAACTGAGAAAATAGCTAGAGTAGACATGGTTGAAAACATTTCATACAAGGCCCTGGAAATATTCAACAAGGCAATGGAGGCTTTATACAGCCAGAGTAGAAGAGGTGCTGAAGAAGTTATCCAGGGCGCGAAAGAGGTTGTCGAGCAGATAGACAAGGTTCTATACGAGGATATAATCCCGGCTAAAATGGAGGAGCGTGAGAAAGCATTCCTAGTAATGGTATGCGACAGTTTAAGAAGGATCGTAAGATACTCTAATGGAATAGCTGAGGCTTCCCTGAACATTAAAGCTTCTAAATCACCCGAGATAGAGGTTAAATAGGTTTAAAACTCCCCGAGAGAATATTTTTCAACGTGTGACCCCGGTGCCCATGCAACGCCCCCGAGTACCGGGGGAAGAGTGAGCATGGGTCGGGTCACTCCCGGCCTCAATCCTTTGCCGTGAACATCACGGTTTAAAAACAATCACCGTAAGCTAGAAAAGGCTATCTTCTCCCTTCCCTGCTTTTAATATACAAGTCGTCCTCGGGGCCGGCCTCAACCCTTTCCGGTATGACCGTTTCTTCTTCAACAGTGAGCTTTTTCTCCCTAATATAAACCAGCAGTAGCTCGTCCGGCACGTTATCCATCTTTCCTATTATGTGAGTCCTTCCCTGGGTCTTCAGCCATTCGATGAAGTCTTCTTCGAGGCCGGCGTTGATTATTAGAGAGATGAGTTCTCTCCTGAACGAAGGATCGAGTCTTAGCTCACCCACTGTAGGAGACACCTACTAATATAATGGTTTTTGAAACTTAATAACGTTATCGAGGACGTGTTACCATTTAACTGTATAGTCTTACGCGGAGAATACCTGCTAACCCGTTGAATGTCTTGTTAAACCATTCTGATTCCGGAACATCACTGCTGAGAACCAGCGCCTTAGCCCCGCCCTTCTTAGCCAGCTCTAGCCACTGCTCAACATCCTCGCGCTCCTCACTAATAATCAGCACTGCAACCATCCCCATCTCCAGAGCATTCCTAACCTCTTCCTCACCGTACACGATAAGCCCGTCGTCCTTTGCGAGGTGTAGTTTGAACTCTTCAATGTATTTTAAAAGATCTGCATACTCCTGCTCCTTCAGCAGGTCTCCAGCCTTCAAGATCATTTCCCTGAGGCCTGCCTCACCCTGATACCCTACATCTATCAGCTCCGGCAGGACAATCTTCTTCAGCCTGTAATCCAGGTAGTCCTTCTCCAGGAAGTCGTACTTCGCATAGGCTGGGCCGCCTACTAGAATCCCCTTCAACTTCCCCTGCTCGTGAAGTGGTAGGAAGACTCTGTTAGCATGCTCTCCAACCCTCTTGTAAAACTCTTCAACCATTTGCTCAATAATCCTGTCGTACCTCCGCTGGCTCTGACCACCCTTCTCATGCTTACCAGGGATGTAGTCCTCAAGCTCCTCGACAATCTTCAGCCTGTTTCCTTTAAGCATGCCGATCGTTGCCGCATCCCTTTCTATGAGGAGAAGCCCAATGATGTTGGACTCGGAAACCATCTCCTCGAGAAACTCTGTGTGGAAGTGCTTATCGGTTCTGTAGAAATATACTGGAACCTCCTCCGGAGGGATCAGCATTACCAGTATTGATTCCCCGGTATCCGGGTTCTCGCCGGCGAACAACACCAGCCCCTTGTCCGGGATCTTCGGGATCTTGCTGAGCCTGTCTATAGCCATTGAGAGAGCTCTTTGAACAGCAGACTTGGTCTTCTTCAGCTTAATGTTGTCTGTGATGGATAGCTCCTGCCTCAGCATGTTTAAGACATCGCTAACGGGTCTTCCAGGAGGGACGTACAGGCTGGGCAGGATTGTAGCATGTGCCTTCCACTTTTTAAGCTCCCTAACTATTTCTCTAAGCTTTTGCTTATCCACGCGCATTGATTCAAGCTGTTCCTCACTATAGCTAAAGACTCATCCCTTGAACACCTTAACGAACGTATATATTTCAGGTTTTAAATACGTAACGATAACTAATAGGTTAAAGGTTGCTGCATTGCCCTCAACGCTGGCGGCTAACTGGAGGAAAATCATTGCCACGCTGTTAATGGTAACCCTTGTAATACTAGCTTACAGTATCCTGACAGCCGGGTACGAAGGATTTAAAGACCTGGTCTCGTGGAAAGGGTTGGCATCCTTCACGGTTCTCATGGCAGGCTGGTTTATCTCAGCGGTGAGGCTGAAATATCTTGTGGGAAAAATCTACGGTTACAGGCTTAGCCTTAAAGCTTCTCTGAAAGCCCGCTTACTAGGAGGATTAGTTGCCAACATCACCCCATCAGCCATAGGCGGGGAGCCGGCTAGGGCTGCATTCCTTAGAAAAATCATGGGTAAGGATATAGAGGAATTGTACGCGCTAGCTCTCTACGAGGTCTACTACGACGTGATACTTGTCAACACAGTGGCCCTAATACCAGCCCTCCTCTACATCCCGGTTTCAATCCCGGTAGTACTTGTCGCATCCTTCATGGTTACCTCATGGCTGGCAATGAGTTATTTTATTAAACGGAATAGTGGGCGCTCAAATAATTCACTCCTGCTGAAAATATCCGCAAGACTCCCCGCATTCTATGAGAGGTTTGTGAAGTTTTCAAACGGATACAGGGAGATATCGTCTAAAATAGGTTTCACCGGGGTGCTCGTGCTTGTTGCGCTGACAATAGCTTATAACACAACCTGGGGCTTAGCTATATTCTTCCTGGCAGGTGGCAACTACCTACTAGAAGGCGTTATAGCATACTACTTCATGATGAGCATGGGTTCAATACCCACGCCCGGTGGAAGCATATCTTCAGAATACGGCTTATCAATCATTCTTCCACCATCCATCGTTGTTAGCTACAGAACTCTTTTCTACTATTCAACAATCCTAATAGGATTCGTTGTTGCCGCTAGGGAGCTGGCTCAGGGAAACGGGTGAAAACGGTTTAAAACTTCCAGAACGTATTAACAGACTCGTAAGCTTGGTGATAAAGAGTGAGCTGCCCGTTTTACCACAATGGCTTATGCTATAACCCCTCGGTGGTTTCAACGTACGGGAGGCCCTCCAGCGTCGTGGTTAAACAGGAAACATGCACTACTAAAAACTATAGAGAGTGCAGCTATTTTGCCGACCCCCCGGAGCAGGAGGCTCCGAGAGAGGTTTACCCCATCATTCACAAGATAGCCTGCACCGTGTTCAGCGAATGCCCTAACTTTCTAGTTAAAAGGTTTGGAGAAGAGGATTGTGTAGCATATTGCAAAGCCATTGAAAAATACATCCCTAGAAACAGCGTGTCAAAGTGCGTAGAGCTGTGGAGGACATGCCCCTATCTCTCGCTAGCCAGTGAGAAATAGGCTTGCCCCTACCGATATTGGAGAAGCCTAGTTGAAAACCCATCCTGCTACAGCAGGGCTGATCACTTTAAACAGGGCTCATTCATTATTCAAAACTAAACCTTGATTCTCACGCCACTAAACGATTGTGTCGGCTTCCCACGCGCTCACAATCCCGTATGGCGCTTGCGAGAGCTCGCTGAGATCTAGAGCAAGCGTCAACATGTTCAAGACTTCGCTAAGGCTTGGAGGTGTTTTCACAACTATAGGGGGAAACCCTGCTATTTTCAAAACAGGAAACTCGACCTCATTTTCCCAAACAATTTTCAACTCCAATTTGGCGGAGTTGGCTTTGCTGAACGCTTTTACGGCTTGGCTAACGATCTCTACGGTAAACAATGATAGGAAGTTCTTGGAAACAATCAGCTCTACCTTCAATTCACACTCCCCATTCAACATCCTTTTAAAATCCTTTTTAAAGGAAAGGTTTTATTCTCCTAGATACAAAATATAATCACAGGGGTTTCTATGAGTGAGCCAATCCAGGAAGCGAGGAGACCCGTGGAGGTAATTGTAGACCTGTCCAATATTCCAGTGAAGCCGGTGGGGAAGAAGGAGATTCAGCAGTTGGAGACCGCTTTAATCATAGGGACGTTATTCCGTCCAGAGATAATGGAGCTGTTAAAAGACCCTGTTGAGAGGGCTACATGGGTTGACAGCCTGGCTATTGCTGCATCAGCGCTGGCCAGGAGCAAGGCGGGGATCATGGTGCCTCAAATAGCCGAGGAACTGGGTAGGAGCGAGACAACCATTAGGTCTCACCTATCAGGGAAGACTAAGGCTGGAAAACTTGTGGCGGAAACATATGAGAAGCTGAAAGCCGGGGAGTTGAAGCTCTCGTTCCCGTTTATGAGCGGGTTCAAAATCGAGGAGGAGAGGGTGAAGAAGCTGGAGGCTGAGCTAGAGGAGGCAAGGAGGGAGAACACAATGCTCAAATCCCAGTTAGAAGAGGCTAGGAAGCGAATAGTGGAACTCGAATCCTTGATTAGTGAGAAGGAAAAACTAATAATAGATCTAAGCGAGCAGAACAAAGCTCTTTCATCCAAGAACCAGGATTTAATGAACAAGCTGGAATCATTGACCAGGCTTATAGGAGAGTTGAAAAAGCTGTTAGAGTCCGCCGGTTTTTAAACATTAATGGTTTGATAAGCATTAGGGGTTGTTTTGAGAATAGTAGTTGCAAGACTCGACTATAATGGAGAACTAGTGGAAATCTACCCCTTATCCAGCATATCTAAGAAGGAGATGGATGAGGTTGTTGAAGCATCGAAGGATGTTGTCAGATCTCACTTGTTCTTGTCGAAAGAGCTTAAACGTCCCCTTCCCCGCAGCATTGTAATAGATGCAAACATTTATGAGATAACAATAGTGTTTAAACCGAAAGGAATCCTCGTCTTTGCATCGCTAAAGGACAGTGTACTGAGT
>NZ_DBOUKL010000064.1:0-11207 GCF_059755995.1 Thermosphaera sp.
GTCGACAACCATGGGGTGAGCTATTAAACCGGATGCATTCCTGCCATCAACGATTTTGATAGCGGGTCCTTTTCCAAGCCTCGTAAACCACTCACTTTTCGCCACGCCGGGTACGTCGCTAGCGATGGTGACATCCACGGCTAACGCAACATCGGGTGTTATACCGTAGGCCGATGTCCTAGCACCCTTCAACCCTACTTCTTCCTGCACAGTGAACACAAAGTATGCGTCAATATTGGGCCGACTCATCAATTCCATGGCTTTAATCAACACTGCAACCCCAACCCTATCGTCGAACGCCTTGCCTGTAACCCTGTTACCGGATAGCTCGGAAACATCCCTGTCAAACACAACGATATCGCCGTTTCTCACACCAAGCTTCTCAACCTCTTCCTTAGAAGAAGCACCTATGTCTATGAAGAGCTCTCTAAGCTCGGGGACTTTCTGCGCCTCCTCAGGCTTTATGACGTGGGGAGGTTTCAACCCTATTACGCCGCGGATCATCCTACCGTTCCTGGTCACAACGATCACTCTCTGATAAAGGAGTGTTCTCTCTAGAACCCCTCCGATCGGTATTGCCCTCAAGAATCCGTCGTCCTCAATATGGGATACGAACAACCCTATCTCATCCATGTGAGCCGCAAGCATCAGTCTCGCGCCACTGCTCTTCCCCTTCTTAACAGCGATCACGTTTCCCCATGCATCAACCCACAGCTTATCCGCATATGGTTTCACCAGGTCAACAACCTTGTCCCTCACCCTGTGTTCATAGCCGCTTGGACCTGGGACTTGGGTAAGTTCTTTCACCAGAAAGAGTATTTCCTCCCTCCAAGACATTAAATCCACCAACAATAGGTAATAAACGATTAGAATATTAATTTTATCGTAAAAACCCTAGCATATCCCCTATTTTCTCGAAATCGAGTAGTTTTGAATGGTTCAAGAGCTTTAGTTCCTGCCCATCCATTAAAGCATACATGGAGGATGTTTTTGATTCATAAAGGTAGAGGATGAAAGCCTTTTTAACCTCGGCATTCAGGGTTTCGTTGCGATATCCCAGCAGTGATGAAAGCTCATTCATAAACCTATACTGCGTTAGAAGACGATAGTATAGTATGTCGGCCTCGCTGGATTTCCCGCCAAAAAATATGAGTCTCTTCAATATTCCCTTACTCTGTCCTTCAACCTTTCTCTTCTCAGAGGCCTGCCCTATCTTATCAAGAAATTCCCTATTAGTGTTTATGAGATAGTTCTCTATCTCGCTTTTACTACATAGTTTGGAATCATCAGGAACGACGGGGAATCCTCGCGAATGCGTCAACGAGATATCGCTCAACGCCGTAAAAGGAAGCTTAAACGATAATATCAGCCTATCACCCATCACCGGGTTTTTCAGAAACTTATAGAAGAAACAGTCAAACCCGTAAACCCCATTAGCCTCGTAAGGTTGTATAAGTCCAGTTGGAACCCAGAAGCAGTAGTTTCCCTTCTCGCACTTGCTCAACAGCTTGTCTGCGATGTCTAGATAACCTAGCAATGAGTTCACCGTTAATGATTGAGAAATAGATTTTAAAAAACCTTACTTTTTGATGAAGTGAACGGGTTCTCCCAGCAAGTATTCAGCTATGTCTCGAAGGGACTCGGACACTGTGAGATGCGGATACGGGATTGAAGAAGCCTCATTCATGGATAGTTTCCCTAGATACATGGGGAGGTATGCTGATATCACTTCGGAAGCGTTCGGGGAGACAACTTGAATACCGAACACTTTCTCACCCTTCTCGTCTAGAAGTATTTTCACGAAAGCGTTTCTCCCGCCTTTTATTTTCACGGCCGCTAGGTAGTAGATGGGTAGTCTTACTTTAACATATTTAATCCCCATCGCCGACAGCTCCTTCTCAGTATAACCGATGCTAGCGACCTCGAGCCCGGTGAAAATAGTTATTGGGACAAGGCGGTAGTCAAGCTTGAAGCTTTCCCTTCCCGCTATTTTCTTTGCCACAGCAACGCTTTCAAGTATTGCCTTGTGAGCTAATTGCGGCCCGCCTGCTACGTCTCCAGTTGCATAGATATTTTCAACGCTAGTCCTACATTCATCATTAACGATCACGTATCCCTTCTTATCCAGTGAAACACCCGTTTCCTCTAGGCCTATTCCCTTAGTCTTGGGGACTCTTCCAGTAGCTATCAGAATCTTATCCACGGTCAAACTCTCACCGTTGGATAGCTTTACGGTGTACTTGTCACCGGATTTTTCAACCGCCTCGACACTAGTTTTCTCTCTTATTCTGACCCCATTGCCTGCGAGATAGGTCTTCAGGGCTTGTGCGACATCCTTATCTGTAAACGGGAGTATGTGGTCCATTATCTCGACAACAGTCACCTCTACACCGTTCTTGGAGAAAACATTGGCCATTTCAACCCCTATTACTCCACCCCCTATGATTAGGATGCTTGAGGGTTTTTCACTCATGAAGAGTGCTTCCCTATTGCTGAGGATTCCCTCCCCGTCGAATTTTACATGTGGGAGTTGAGAAGGATCGGTGCCGAGCGCTAACACGATTTTATCTGTTTCCAATTCCCTCTTAGACCCGTCTTCGTAGACGATAACTTGCCGGGGGGTTTTCAAAACACCTTTCCCATTTAAAACCTCGACGCCGCTTGCCTCTAATAGGTACTTGATACCTTCCCTGGTTTCTTCCACAATGCTTTTAGCCCAGTTGACCACATCTCCCCATCTATAACTGGCTTGCCCCTTCACTTTTTCAACTGTCTTAACTGCTTCAGCTACTTGATACAATGCTTTACTGGGAACACAGCCCCAGTTCGTGCATTCGCCGCCTATTAGCTTCTCCTCAACCACAGCTACTTTAAACCCGTGTTGAGCCAGGTATACTGCTCCGGGATAGCCTCCAGTCCCAGATCCGATGATTACCACGTCATATTTCATTTAATCTCTCCCTTCACCCTCTTCACGTGTATTCTCCAAGTAGGTGTGACTGTGGATGGGTGGTTTGCTTTTATCAGGTCTATTCTTCCTACAGAAGTATTGACAGGCCAGGTCTTCGGCGTCTTAGGGTCTTCATACGCTATCTTGCTGATTTCCTTCAATCTTTCAGCATATTTCTCAATGTTCTCAATAGTCTCTGTCTCAGTGAACTCTGTCATCAAAGCCTCCTTAACTATTAGCGGGAAGTAGATAGTGGGGGCATAGAAGCCTGAATCCAGCAAGCCCTTAGCCACGTCTTCCGCTGTGACGCCCACCTCCTCCGTCATGGGTTGAGCACTCAATACTACTTCATGCTTCCTGAACCTGCCCTTCCCATAAGGAATGTCATATCCTTTCACGTTCTCCATTAACTTCATGAAGTAATTCGTGTTCAACACTGCGAGCTCTGTAACCTTTCTCAATCCTTCAGCACCCATCATCAAAATGTATGTGTATCCCCAGATTAACGGGGTGATGTTTCCGAAGAATGCTTTCAAGAACCCTATGCTGTTCTCGCCGGGACCTTTCAACCTGTATTTTCCAGCCTTCTCGTCGTAGACAACATAGTAACCTGGGAGTAGATCGCTCAGTCTTATATTCCTCTCAGCGTCAACAACCCTGTCTTTAATACAGACCGGCCCAGCCCCGGGTCCGCCGCCTCCGTGCGGTGCTCCAAACGTCTTATGAACGTTTAAGTGAGCAATGTCGAATCCCATATCACCTGGTCTAGCGTAACCCATTATCCCGTTCAAGTTCGCCCCATCATAGTATAGTAACCCGTCGACGCTGTGAATAATCCGCGCTATTTCGATAATGTTCTCCTCGAATAAGCCAAGGGTGCTCGGGTTCGTAATCATCAAGCCTGCTGTGGATTCGCCAACCGCGCTCTTCAAAGCCTCCAGGTCTACATTACCATCCGGGTTAGAGGGGATTTCAACCACTTTGAACCCTCCCATGGCCGCGCTCGCAGGGTTTGTCCCATGGGCAGAGTCAGGCACTATTATCTCCGTCTTCTTGTCTATCTGGCCCTTCAGCTCATGGTATTTCCTGATCAACAATATTCCCGCCAGCTCGCCGTGCGCTCCCGCAGCAGGGTGGAGACTGCAGTAGTCCATGCCCGTAATGTTAGCAAGCCATTTCTGCATCTCGTAAATCATCTCTAGTAATCCCTGCACCGTCTCCTCATCCTGTAATGGGTGTAGCCCGGCAATCCTCTGATCGCTTGCTACCTCCCAGGCTATTCTCGGATTGTATTTCATAGTGCATGATCCGAGAGGGACTGGTCCATTGTCAACTCCGTACGCCATCTCTGTTAGCCTTGTGAAATGCCTCATTACATCTACTTCGCTCAGTTCAGGAAGCTCGGGATCGATTGTTCTCTTCATATCTTCGCTAAGAACTATCGGACCAACCTTATCCTTAATCTCCTCCTCGGGGTCTGGAACTAGGAACCCTCTCCTGCCCTTAACGCTTAGCTCGAAGATAAGTGGCTCAGACCATTTAGCCTGCCTGAACATTTCACCCACCTCCTCCAAGAATATCCTTGAGAAGATCCGCGAGCTTATCGATATCGCTCTTGAAGTGTAGCTCGGTGAAAGCCCATAACGAGGCTTCGCCAAGCTCCGGGTAGAGATCTCCTATGTAAAGGCCTCCGTGAACACCCTTCTCGAGAAGCTTCCTGTGAACCTTTCCGTAACTTATACCGCCCCGGCTTAGCGACACGGCAAACTCGTTGAAGAACTCGCCGCTGAATATCCTGTTCAATCCTATCTCACTGAATCTTGAAGCAGCATAGTGCGCTCTGTAATAGTTGAGCTCGGCGAGTTTTCTCAAACCAGTTTTTCCAAGCAACGATAAGTAGACTGCTACTCCAATAGCGGCGAGTGCTTCGTTAGTGCAGATGTTGGATGTAGCCTTCTCCCTCTTTATATGTTGCTCGCGTGCTTGAAGAATCATAGCGAACGCTTTCTGGCTTCCATCCTGCGTCGTCGTTAACCCGATGATTCTTCCAGGCATCTGCCTTATAAGGTTCTGATCATACCTCACTGCGAAAATGCCAAGGTATGGTCCCCCGTAGTTTAATCCAAGACCGAATGGTTGACCATCACCCACTGCGATATCAGCCCCTACCTCGCCTGGAGCCTTCAACAAACCCAGGCTAACGGGGTAGACTCCAGTAATGTAGAGCGCGCCTTTTTCCCGAGCAACCTCGCCAACCGCTTTCGCGTTTTCTATCACCCCGAAGAAGTTCGGGTACTGTAAATACACGCCTGCTGTTTCAGAGTCGACTTTAGCCTTCAAATCCTCAAGGTCAACTGAACCCTTCTCGCCATCGTACCGCACCCTTTCAATCCTTACACCATGCGGCCATAAGTACGTCTGTATTACTTTGAAGTGGAACGGGTTGACGTTGTAGGGAACCACTACTTTTCTCCGCCCTCTCTTCACTCTCACACTCATCAACAGTGCCTCGGCAGCCGCCGAAGCCCAGTCATACATTGATGCGTTTACAAGCTCCATTTGAAATAGCTCAGCCATCAAGCTCTGGTACTCGAAAATCGCCTGCATCAAGCCCTGCGAAATCTCCGCTTGGTATGGAGTATAGGCTGTTAAGAACTCGCCCCTTGACAATATGTACTTAACCAGGGGCGGAACATAGTGAGGGTAGACGCCTCCCCCCATGTAGGGCGGTGGGTTAAATATTCTGTTTTTCGACAGCCTTTCCTCAATGATTTTCTTAGCCTCCAGTTCAGATAGCGTGCGTCCCTTACCTATTTCGAGGCTTATCCATTTCTCTAAACTTACCCGGGCCTCAGGAGGGATATCCTTAAACAATTCCTCAATACTGGGAACACCTATCCTCTCCAGCATTTTCCTGACCGTATCACTGGAAGAATTGGGCATCCATGGATGTGTAGACATAACTACACCAGATATTAATCTATAGCTCCTTATATTTAAACCCAGAGCAATAGGGTTTATTTTCTAGTTAGGTTTAATATATTCTTGGCGATGAGATTGCCTAAGATAGCTTTGCTTGAATACTATGTTGAAAAACTGGGTGCTGAAACAGGGTTATTCGGTGATTGGGAAGTCCCCTATAGATTCACCAACGCTATTGAAGAACACGTTAACGTGAGAAATGATGTGGGGTTTTTCGACGTATCCCACATGGGCAGGATACTGTTGCGGGGGCCTGACGTCTTACCTTTAGCACAGTACTTATACACTAAAGACGTTTCGAAGACGAAACCCTACTGGATGAGCGGGCCCACTCTCGCACTAAACCAGTGGGCCAGGGTTAAAGACGATGAAATGCTCTACAAGGTGAGTGATGAGGAATGGTACCTGGTTACCAACGCGCTTACAAGGGAGAAAATGGTGAACTACATTAGAAGCGTTATCGCGGAGAAGAAGTTCAGGGTTGAGCTTACAGATATCACATTGGAGACTTCAATGCTCGCCGTCCAGGGGCCGAGGGCTGCAGAGTTAATGGAGAAGCTCGGCGCTAAATGGGCTACAGACCTGAAAACCCTTGAGTTTAGAATGGGGGAAAGCATTGGGGAGGTGAAAACCCTCTTAGTGAGCAGGAGCGGGTGGACGGGAGAGGACGGGTTTGAGATATGGGGTGGTCACCAGGAAGTTAAAAACATAGTGGAGAAGCTCCTCGCTAATGGTGCAAAGCCTGCTGGATTAATCGCGAGAGATACTTTAAGGATTGAAATGGGGTTTGTCCTGGGAGACCATGAATACGGTGAAGACCCGTTGAAATTCCCGTGCGCACTATCCCTGCGCTACGGGCTTGGCGCGATAACTTGGGAGAAGAAGGGGTTTGTCGGCGAGGAGGCGTTGAGAGCCTGTAAGAGGGAAGGGGTTAGATGGGTTAGAGTTGGGTTGAAGTTCGGTAAGGAAGCGGGGAGGCTGGTGCCAAGGACTGGAATGCTGGTTTACTCTGACGATGTTCAGGTAGGATGGGTTACCAGCGGGACGTTCTCTCCGATCTTAAACAGGCCTATAGCGATGGCATATGTAGACTCAAGATACGCTGTGTTTGGAGAGGAGTTAGAAGTGTTAGTGAGGGATAAGAAGCATAGTGCTAAAATCGTTGACTTCCCGTTCATTAAGAAGTAAAGCATCATCTTAATGTTTTATTAATATCTAAATCATTATTTTTTCTTGGTGTGTGACTCATGACTTATGAATTAGGAGAGGAAATAGGTTTGAACACCCTTCTACAACACTACCCTCTGCTGAAGGAGGTTGTTGATTTAACGGTTAACCACACAGTGTGGAGGAAAAGGCACTGCTTAAACATGATCGCAAGTGAAAACGTGATGTCTCCTCTCGCAATGCTAGCCTACATGAACGACATGATGCACCGATACGCGGAAGGAAAACCCTACAAGAGATTCTACCAGGGTCTCCAGTACGTGGACGCGCTTGAAGTAAAAGCTATGGAGATAATGGGCGATCTTCTCGAAACCAAATACGTTGACCTGAGACCTATAAGCGGAACAACAGCAAACGCAACTGCTTTCAGGACATTCACAAAACCCGGGGACAAGGCTTGTGTTGCCCCTGTTCAAGCAGGAGCTCACGTAAGCCATACGAGGTTCGGAACACTTGGTGCGCTAGGTATTGAGCAGATTGAGCTTCCCTTCAGTCTCGAGGAGTGGAATATTGATGTTGACAAGGCTGTTAAAATGATCGAGGAGGTTAAGCCGAAGATAGTCACACTAGGCGGTTCACTGTACATATTCCCGCATCCAACCAAGGAGATTGCTGAAGCCGCTCACGCCGTCGGGGCTAAGGTAATCCACGATGTCGCCCATGTCCTAGGATTGGTGGTTGGAAAAGCGTGGGAGAACCCGCTGAAGCTTGGCGCCGACGTGATCACTTCCTCCACGCATAAAACCTTCCCAGGACCTCAGGGCGGGTTGTTCGCGACTAGATTGGAGGAAGACTATAAGGAGATGGGTAAGGTCGTGTTCCCAATGTTCGTCTCTAACCACCATCTCCACAGGCTAGCCGCGATGGCGGTAACCGGGATCGAGATGAAGCTTTGGGGTGAGGAATATGCTAGGCAAATAGTTGCTAATGCTAAGGAATTGGCTGCGCAATTAGCTGCTGAAGGATTCAAAGTAGTAATGGAGAGCAAAGGCTACACCACAAGCCATCAAGTAATAGTCGACGTGGCCGAGCTTGGAAGAGGCACTAAAATAGCGAAGATGCTTGAAGAAGCCAACATTATCGTTAATAAAAACATGCTCCCATATGATAAGCCGGAGGATGTTAAGGATCCAAGCGGCTTGAGAATAGGAACACAGGAGATAACCAGGTGGGGTATGAAGAAGGAGGAGATGAAGGAGATTGCCAAACTAATGAGGATGGTTGTCATAGACAAGAGAGATCCCAAGGAAGTTGCTAAGATGGTTACGGAGTTCAGGAAGAACTTTATGGAGGTTCAATACGGGTTTAAGATTACCCGTGAGGATGAGGTACGCTTATTGAAAATCATGCTACACGCAGAGCCTTTTTAACGAGTATGAGTATTAAAGGATTGAAGGGATGGGTTTTGAGCGAGGATATAATTATAGAGTTAAAATCCAAGAAATATGTTGTGAAGAAAGACCGGAGATACACGGAAACGGATGAGTGGGCGAAGCTTGAGACTGGCGTGGCGATTGTTGGACTAACCGATTATGCTCAAAAAGAACTCAAGGACATTGTTTCAATAGAGCTTCCGGAAGTAGGTCGAATTGTGAGGAAAGGAGAGGAAATAGGGGTTGTAGACTCGATCAAGGCATCAAGCTCTTACTATTCTCCTCTCACCGGGGAGGTTGTCGAAGTTAACGAGAAGTTAGTTAGCAACCCTGAATTTGTAAATAAAGACCCCTACGGTGAAGGATGGGTCTTCAAAATCAGAGTTGAGAATCCCTCAGAGTATGATTCATTATTGACTCCTGAGAAGTACGCGGAGAAAGTAAAGACTTCACATCACTAGTTTTTTTTACAACCGTCAATAATCCCTTACTATCTCTAATCCGCTAGTGATGGTTAAAAACTCGTATTGTTTAAATAAACAGGGGTATGAGATGAAGGGATTTTACAGTGGAAAAATCGCATCCTTAACCCCTCGAGAATTCGCCTCAATGATTGATCACACCTTGCTGAAGCCTGACGCTGACTATAAGACCCTTGAGAAGTACGTCAGCGATGTTAGAGAATACGGTTTTAAACTGTTGATGCTACCTCTTTCCCTTCTTAATAAGGCCCTTGAGATAGCCGGTAGAACTATTAAGTACGGTGTTGTAGTAGGCTTCCCGCTTGGCAATACGTCTACAAGGGTAAAGGTTTTCGAAGCGGTTGAAGCGGTTTCATCAGGGGCTTCTGAAATCGACATGGTAATGAATATTTCTCTTTTCAAGAGCAAGGAATACTCGAGGGTCTTAGAAGACATGTCAGCGGTGGTTTCAGAGGCGAGGAAAAAAGGCGTTGAATCAGTTAAAGTAATAATAGAAACCACGTTTTTAGATGACGCTGAGAAGATAAAGGCTGTAGAACTTGTCGCGCAAGCAGGTGCGGATTACGTTAAAACAAACACTGGTTTTCTAGGAGGCGGTGCAACAGTACATGATGTGGCACTCCTATACAGGGCCTCTCAAGGTAGGGTCAGGGTCAAGGCTTCAGGAGGTATAAGGCATGCGCTGGATGCTCTCGCATTAATTGGGGCAGGGGCCAGCAGGATTGGAACAAGCAACGGTGACAAGCTCGTAAAAGAGTTCCTGGAGCTAACTGGTGAGGTTTAATGAGTGAGGAGGGATTCTACCTTATAGAACCGGCTGGGAAAAGCCTGAAATGCTTGTTCAAGGTTAAGCGAGTCCTGGCTCTTGAAAAAACCCCATACCAGGAGATAGCTTTCGTGGAGCTTGAAGGGTTTGGAAAATCTTTAATCATAGACAACTACGTTCAGAGCACTGAGACTGATGAGCATCTCTACCATGAATTGCTCGTGCAACCAGCCATGACCATTCACCCTTGCCCTAGGAAAGTATTAATTATCGGTGGAGGAGAAGGGGCAACGCTGAGGGAGGTTTTAAAACACAATACCGTGGAGGAAGCCGTCATGGTGGATATTGACGAGAAAGTCGTCGAGTTCTCTAAAAAATACTTAGAATACATGCACAGGGGAAGCTTCAACGATTCCAGGAGCAAGGTTGTCGTGATGGACGGGTTTGAATATGTTAAAAAAGCCCCGCTGGAACACTTCGACGTGGTTATAATGGATTTAACGGACCCGTATGCTGGTGAACCAGCTAAGGCGCTTTACAGCAGTGAATTCTATTCTCAAGTGAAGAAGATAATGAGGAAGAACGGTGTAATAGTTACTCAAGCAGGGAGCAGTTACTTCTACCCTAACGAATACAAGTATGTTTTAAATAATTTAAGGGAAAACTTTGCGTTGACAGGCGAATACTGGACATGGATTCCTAGCTTCGGATTAAACGTTAATTTCATCATAGCTTCCGACGAGGTCAACCCAGAAGAGGTTGATCCCGTGGAGTTTGATAAGAGGCTTAAAGAAAGAGGTGTTAAAGTTAAATATATTTCGGGGAAGAGATTCCTAGGCTTACTGCTCGTGGGAGTGTTATATCCTTAAAGTTTTTCAATTCTAATCCTCAATGGTAGCCTTCTCAAACATTTCCGCAGCAACCGCTAGCAGTACTATTGCAAAAACAGTAATTATGGCTAGGTCGAGATGCCAATTCATGTATTCGAAGCCAACGTTAGCTCCTGCAAGCCAGTATCGCACTCCGTGTACGGAGTATGTTAACGGGTTGAGCTTAGAGGCTGACTGCATCCACTCAGGCATCTGTGCCAACGGGTAAAATACTCCACTCAGGAACATAAGGGGCATTGTTAATAAGTTAACTATCATTTGAAAACCCTCCATACTGCTGAACTTTAATGAGAGAGCTGTTCCAAGCCCCGTGAAAGCGAGAGCTGTTATGAAAATGTAGAGCAAACCTATAGGGATGTTTTCCAGTTTCAAGCCGTTCGCAAAAGGCAGTGCCACTGCTACAACCAGTAGTGCTTGAATAGTGTTGACAATGGAATCACCTACTATTCTACCCAGGATTATGATCTTCCTGGACGCCGGGGCGACTAGGCTTTCTTTTAGAAAGCCGAATTGTTTATCCCATATCACGCTTATTCC
>NZ_DBOUKL010000065.1:0-2581 GCF_059755995.1 Thermosphaera sp.
CTACAGCACTGTACCCTCCCCCGATCACCACCACCCTCTTGCCTGGCTCGGGCTTCCTATTGATTAGCTTCAGCTCGAAAAGCCTGAAGCCGTAGACGTACTCCAGTGCTGAGATAACACCTTTAGCGTTGGACCCTGGGAGGCGCGGTATTTTGGAAACCCATGTCCCCGTTGTTATGAGCACCAGGTCGTAGTTGTTCACAACCTCCTCAAGGCTTATCTTCTTTTCAACGAACATGTCGCCTTCCTCGTGGTGTTTCTCCTCGCCTGTGAAAACCTTGGTTCTAGTCGAGAAGTTTACTCCGAATTTTTCCTCAAGCTCTCTCACGCCGAGCAGTACCCTGTGCCTGGGTATTCTCCACGGGGGGATTGCGAACAGCATTAACCCTCCGGGTAATGGTTGCTTATCGTATACTGTTATCTCGAAGCCTTGGCATGACAAGTACCCTGCCGCCGCTAAGCCGGCGGGGCCGGCTCCTATGATTGCTACTTTCAAATTGTTCGACGGCGGCCTCTCCTTGCACATAAATGCGAACTTGAGGTAATCACCCAAAGCTTCTCACTCACGCGTTTTTATAATTGGATGCCTTTATAATTCTTATGTGTGATTACTTATAAAGTGTCTAAAGACACGTTTTTCCCATTAAAATATATATCAACATGGAGTTTTACATACTTAAATATGTATCAAGAATTTTCGTAAATAGTTTATTAGGATAAACCATCAGTATTTTTCAATTTAAGAAGGCGGCTGCGGGCTGGAATAATGAGCAGGGTCAGGATAGTTTTCATAGATGTTGACGGGACTATTACGGAGGGGAGGGATACCTACCTGCTGGACCTTGAGCTTGTGAGTGTTTTAAGGATGCTTGCCGGCCAAGGGGTTTACGTTAGCATAGTGTCAAGCAACGCGTTGCCCGTGGTTATAGGGCTTGCGAGATACCTCGGGTTCAACGGCCCTGTCACAGGGGAGTCTGGCTCACTGGTTTACTATGATAAATGGGGCCTTGTCGAGCTGGCCGGATCCCCCACGAGGCACGTATACGTTGACGTTCTGGAGAGGTTTAAGGACTATGTTGACGACACGTGGCAGAACCGTTTCAGAATATACGAGTATGCTTTAAAAGTTAGGAAGGGGTTCGACGGCTGGATGGTTTACAGGATGGTTGCTGATTACGTTGAATCCAACTACAGGGATGTCCGCGTCGGCTACAGCGGTTACGCGATACATCTAATGCCCAGGGGCGTTGACAAGGGTGTTGCGGTGAAGTATGTTCTGGATCGAATGGGCATCAACCCTGATGAAGCAGCAGGGGTTGGCGACAGCGTGATGGATGTTGAAATCATGAAGCATGTTGGCCTCAGGGTTGCCGTGGGGAATGCTGATGAAGAGTTGAAGAAGGTTTGCAACATCGTGCTGGATAAGCCGAGCTCTAAGGGTGTTTTAGACTTCGCCAGGATGATTATTCAGGGTGCTGTCTAGTTGAAGAAGCTGCTCCTTTTCGACCTTGACGGGACCCTGGTGGATAGTGAGGACTTCATAGTCTGGTCTTTCCTCGAAGCTGGGAGAAGGCTTGGCGTGGAGATTGATCCTGGGAGAGTTAGAAGGATGATAGGTTATCCGCTGGACAGTGTTCTCAATGAAGTGCTCGACTCAGCGGGTGTTGACCTTGAAGAGTTTAAGCGTGTTAGGAAGGGTATTGTAGAGGAGAATTGGAGGAGCATGGTGAGGGTGTTCCCGGATGTTCCAGAGGTTCTCGAATACTTGAAGAGGAGAGGTTACATCCTCGGGGTAGCCTCCTCGAGCGTGACATCCAGGATTAAAGCTTTCCTAGAGTACTTCGGGCTTAAAGAGTTTTTCCAGGTAGTATCCGGTGTTGAGGAAGGGGTTAGGGGTAAGCCTGAGCCAGACGTTATCTTGAGAGCGGTTTCCACGGCAGGGGTTTCCGTCAGCGAAGCAGTCTACGTGGGTGACAGGGATGTCGACTGCATAGCCTCCCGCAGGGCAGGGGTTGACTTCATACTGGTTGAGAGAACCCCAGAGCCCTTAGATTCTGGGTGCGAGCCTGTTTTAACAGTTAAATCGCTGAGAGAGCTCACCCGCTTCTTCTAAGCAATCTACCGTGGAATCCTATTTTAGGATGTTTACTAATAATTATTAACGCCCGCGGCAATCCCGGCGGCGGCATGGTTGTGACGCCGGGCATAGCCCGGTGAGTGATTAACCGGCCTCCTGCCGCGGGTACATGTGGATGTGTTTCAAACATTCCATGAATGTTTCAATGATCAAGAGGGGTAAAGTATATAAATCCCCCTTGTAAGATATGAATCTAGACGCTTACTCGGTAGTATGGAGACCCGAGCCAACCGGGGGACGCTACCCCCGGGATGCTCAGGTCTGACGAAGGGTGCACGGGCTCAATCCCGTGTTAAGCGCAGAAACCCTCCCACCGTCCTAAGCGGCCGTAACTCCGGTTGATCCTGCCGGACCCGACCGCTATCGGGGTGGGGCTAAGCCATGGGAGTCGCACGCTCCGCCGCTGCGGGGCGTGGCGCACGGCTGAGTAGCACGTGGCTAACC
>NZ_DBOUKL010000066.1:0-22674 GCF_059755995.1 Thermosphaera sp.
ATGGGACACTGCAGAACCCGCACCCGGGTGGAATGCTCGCAGGGCATTCAAGCCTTTCAGCCAGCGATCCAACCCTACACTTAAAGCACTCTAAGCATCCAAGGTTTTTTAAGAGAGGCCTATGGTAGTTGCTGCACCCCCTAACCACTTCAACGTATATGCGAAACACTGAGGGGGGTTTGTAAGATTTGTCCACCATGGTCCAAGGTTTCACAATATTTAGCAACTCCTCGGGGGTGTGCACATGTGGGCCGGTGGCCACGACCTGCCCCTTCTCCCTGTAAACTAGTGCGGGTACTTCGCTAATCTCGCAGGATTCTTCGACGATGCATTCGACGAATTTTTGCAGGGGTATCTCGGCCTCCCCAATTATCAGGTAGTCTGCTTCTCTGTAAAGCCTCAGTATATCTGCTCCCTCGCTACTGACAGGACCTCCGAGGACTATTTTACCCTTGAACCCTTTCCTTCGCAGTTTTGAGACAAGCTTCTTGGCAGCTACCTTGTCGCTAGTCATTGCTGAGACCATTACGAATTTGTAATCGAGATAGCTTGAAGGATTCCTGTAAACCTCCTCGTACGGTTTAAGAAGCGTTTCATATTTCTCGGCAAGGAGGCCTGCAACAACCCTTGGCCCGGAGCCGACGACGTCAAAGGTAGAGTACCTGCTCCCCTCAGCCCTTGCCAATGCGTCAACCACTAGAAACCTCGGCAAGCTTCATCACTTTGAAAAATGGTATTCTTAAATACCCTCAAATAAATTAGTAGAAAACGGGGAGATAGATGAGCGCGGTAGAAAACAGCTCGCTGGCAGAGCTGACAGCGGTCGAGTATTTAGTCAATTTTTCGAGAATCGTGGAAGAGGCTGCGAGGCTGATAGACTCACTTGTCAACGCTTATGTTGATGGAAACGATGTCCACAAGCTGTATGAGAGGTTTATTGAAGTGAAAACAAAGGCCGAGGAGACGAAGACCATAGTAATGGAGTATCTTGTTAAGAGTAGCGAGGTAATGAGGTACTCTAGAAGCTATATTGAGGTAGTGTATGATTTTGAAAAAATAATCCAGCACCTCGACGGTGTAGCATACAGGATTGTCCTGTTGAAAGATAATAATGTGCAATTAGACAGGGAGCTTGTGTCAACGATAAGAGTTATGACTAACATCATCAGGAAGCAGAGGGATTCACTAGAGCTGGCTCTTTCAAAGCTGACAACGGCTCCGAGGAAAATAATGAGCGATCTTAACGAGATAGTCAAGCTGGAAGAGGAAGCAGACGACTTGTTCAGGAGGATAACATTCCACGTGTATTCGAAACTAGCTAACAACTTGACAGGCTTAATGGTGTTGAAAGATATTATAGAGTACCTTGAAGACGTCTGCGACGATTTCAGAAACATCGGTGAGGAAGTACGGTACTTAGCCCTGGTGAGAGGGATTTAGAAGCGGGAGAGTGCAAAGGATTCCTTTTACATAATAGAGCCGTTGTTCTTGACTACAAATGTGCTAATGAACTCTACTGGGACGGTTATTTCGGCTCCTTCCTAGGCGTCGTCAAACCTAGGGAGAGGAATATTTCCAGCCCCCTGGAGCTCTCGCTGATAGAAGCCGCCTATCTTGTTGAAGCAGGGAGGATAAGAATCCTTTACTCGAATAGGGAGGTAGGCTTCAGCGAGCTTTGCGAATGGGGTAGGGAGAGGATAAAAAGATTTCCAGAGCTCTATGCTGTATTCAAAGACTTGAGGACCAGGGGCTTCGTGGTGAGGAGAGGGTTGAAGTTCGGCTGTGACTACCTAGCTTACAAGCTTGGCCCAGGAATAGACCATGCACCTTTCGGCGTTCAGGTTTACAGGGGTGGGGAGGAAATAGATCCTATAGAGCTGGTGAGAATGGGGCGGTTGCTTCACTCGGTTAGGAAGAAGCTGGTAGTGGCTGTGGTGGAGAATGGCGGAGTTCAATATTATGAGTTCGCCTGGTGGAAACCCTAGCCTAATCTATTTAAACTTTTTTAGAAATATGATTTACTCAAGTCGGTTATAATCGGAAGGGCTGGTCTGAATAAGTTGCGAGAGGGGTATGCTACTTGAACAGCTACCATGGATACGAGAGAAGAGAAGGATACCATAGAGGGTATCACAAGCCCCGTGACGACTATCAGAAACAGCCATCCAGGAAGGATTACGAGCAGAGGGAGAGGGTTCTCCAGCCCCAGCCGCTTGGGGATCGCTGCAACCCGCTCTGCCCATTTTTCATATGCAACAAGGCAGCACTCTTCACGCTTAACAAGCCTTTCCGCGGAAAATACATGAGAGTAGCCTACTGCAGGCTTACAGGCGGAGAGTGCATAGGGAGCGAGTGCCAGTATTCTGGTTGCAAGATAAACGCGCTCCTGCCTGATGGAAGGTGTGCTAAGGCCTTGGAGAAGAAGACGAGGCATGTGAGTGACGAGGAGTTGTTCAGGGAGTTGCAGTCGATCGAGGACTATGATATCTCAGATTTTGCAAGGTAATTAACAAGGGTTTTTAAGGCTGTTCTAACCCGGGGTTTTCAGCTAGCTTTCCATCTACGATATATATCGTGCTCAACGCCGAGGGCGTCAAGGATTTTACCCACTATGAATGAGACCATGTCATCTATGCTTCTTGGTTGATGGTAGAACGCGGGCGAGGCTGGGAGGATAACAGCCCCTGCCATGCTGAGCCTGTACATGTTGCGCAAGTCCACCGGGGATAACGGGGTTTCCCGTGGCACAATAACCAGTTTACCTTTAAGCCTTAGAACAGATAATGCTACACGTAAGAGAAGGTTGTCCTGGACACCAGTTGCAAGCTTTGCCACAGTATTCATCGATGCTGGTACGATAACCATGTCAGCTCCCACAAGCCTGCTACTACTTGCAAGCGGGGATTCCAGCTCATCCTCGCTGTAAACTCCTTTCAACCCGCTAACGGTTCTTAGAAACTCTGAGAGCCGTAGTCCAGTCTCCTCTATGGAAACCTTCTCAGCCGCTATCGTGTAGACAACGTAAACGTTGCTGTACTTTCTACTCAACAGGTTGGTCAGCGAGACCAGTTTAACACTATATGGTATGCCGCTGGCCCCTGTGATGCCTATCACAAGCGTGCTCATGAGGTATCAATCCTGCGCGGGGTCATCACTCTATCAGACCTTTCGAGCCCTTTCATCACTTACTTGTTATGAGTATTGGAAAATATAAAATCACTCATACAGCTTAGGTTAATACGATGAAAAAGCCTAGTTGTTGCTTGAAAGGCGATGACTTTTGATTACACCGCGGGGAATACCTGTCAAGGTTTTAAACAAGCTCGTGGAAGAGCTTAATCAGAGAGGATTATATGCTGAAAGACACTCTTACAGTATAAGAATGATGTATCAGGGAAGGTTTGTCGCAAGCCTTCACCTATATCCAGGGTTCAACCAAGCCGTCCTGAGAGTGTATGGGGAGAGCGAGAGAATTAATAAAACAGTTGAAGAAGTGGTAGAAGAGCTGGTTAAGAAATACCTGGAAGGTTTAGAACTCAATGTCCAGGCAAAACCCCTATCTTTTTAATTCAAAATTAGTTAAAACTAATGGATGAGAAATATGTGCAGACTTCTCACTGCGTGGCTTGGAAAAGACGGCTTGGAAAAACTAGAGCTTATTATGGAGGCTTTCGTGAAAAGCAGTGAGCATGACAGGTATTTGGAGAAAGCCAGCGGTGGAAAATCATTATCGCACGATGATGGATGGGGGATAGCGGCTATAGGGTTGGTTGGAGGGAAGCCCAGCATCATCCAGCATAGATCGATTCGCCCTGTTTTCGACACTGAGAGCTTGAGAATGATTAATCTCATAGTGGGCAGGCTGAAACGATATGAGGAAGCCGTGCTGCTAATCCATTCTCGAAAAGCCTCCAGAAGCGAGCCCTACGGCGAGGAGTATTTGCACCCATTCATAACACTATTAGAGAATGGTGCCACATGGTTTGCTCACAACGGGGGAGCGGATAAGCTGAGGCTTGCCAGCCTCCTTGGAGTTTACCCATGGATCAGGGTTGACTCCGAGCTCCTAGGCTATTTCCTCATGGAAAAAATCGGAGACTGCCTGGGAGAGCAAGAGGCGCTTGACCAGTGCGTGGTTAAAGCTTATGATTCATCAAAAGAGTTCATACCATCCTGCAACGGGTTCAACACTGGATTAATGATGCTGCTCGGTAATAATCCCCACCTGTACCTAACCCACTGGGTTGGACAACCCTGCAGTGATCAAGTACTTCTCGACTACTACAAGATCGCCACGTTCAGGATTGCCGACTCCTTAGCCGCAGGCTCGATCACGATTTTAGACTATCTTCCACAGGACTCCTCGATAAGTGAGATCACAATTCTTGAGCCAGGCTTATATAAGGCTTCGAAAACCAGCTTCGTTAGGCTGAAGCCTTATTAACTGGATGTGACCACGATATGAAGGTTTACAGGATAGGCTTCCTAGTT
Organism: Thermosphaera sp.; assembly: GCF_059755995.1. Lineage (NCBI taxonomy): Archaea > Thermoproteati > Thermoproteota > Thermoprotei > Desulfurococcales > Desulfurococcaceae > Thermosphaera > Thermosphaera sp. The sequence goes on from NZ_DBOUKL010000066.1 coordinate 4,492, forward strand.
AACCCGATAGCTGGGATGGGTGGAAGGGTTGGTCTCAAGGGAACTGATGGATACGCTTTTAAGCTCGCGCTGGAAAGGGGTGCTCAGCCGGAGTCTCCTCTGAGAGCGCTACAGTTTCTGAACGAGGTAAATGCTGAAGGATTTCAGATCTTAGCAGCACCGGGGATCATGGGAGCAGATATTGTTCGGAAAAGCAGGCACGCGAGCAGGCTGGCTGAAATCGTCGGAGAGATCGGCGAGGTCACTACAGCAGAGGATACGCGAAGGATTGCCAGGTTAATGTTGGAGAAAGGGATAGACCTCTTGGTTTTCGTTGGAGGTGATGGAACAGCCCGCGATGTTGCAGACGCGATTGATCAAGCAGTTCCGGTGATCGGCGTGCCGAGCGGGGTTAAAATGTATAGTAGCGTGTTCGCCGTGAACCCGAGGGCTGCTGCGGCCCTGCTCGAAGCCTTCCTGAAAGGTGAGGCAGCTATTGTTGAGAGAGAAGTTCTAGATATTGACGAGGAGGCATTCCGCAGGGATGAACTCGTCATCCGCCTCTACGGATATTTGAAAACCGTTTACCACCAGGAAATGACCCAGGGAGGGAAAACATTATTCTCGAGCATCGATGATGAGGAGAATAAAGAAGCCATAGCAAGGTACGTTGTCGAGAACATGTCCCAGGACACCGTGTATGTTCTAGGCCCCGGGTCAACTGTTAAAGCGATAGCAAGGGCTCTGGGGCTGGAGTACACTATGCTGGGAGTAGATGTCGTATTGAACGGGAAGCTACTCTACAAGGACGCGTGGGAAGCTCATTTGCTGAAACTTTTAAGGGACTATGGCAGGGTGAAAGTCATAGTAACCCCTATCGGCGGCCAAGGCTTCATATTTGGCAGAGGGAATCAGCAATTCTCCCCTAGGTTTCTCAGCGGGATTGATAAAAACGATATCATAATAGTTTCAACCGAGTCGAAAATAAGGAGTCTTGACCGTCTCCGGGTTGACACAGGGGACCCGGCGGTTGACCACCGTCTCAGAGGATATTACAGAGTTATTGTTGATTACAACAGGTATGTTGTTATGAAGGTTGTTTGATGGAAACCTTTTAATATTCTAATAAGCCATAATATCCAGGGATAGTGTTAACTAGGTGGAGGTCATGAGTAAGAACTATGAAACACTCGGCAACCTGAAACCAGGCAGCTTCATAATAATTGATGGAGAACCATGCAGGATAGTTGAAATCTCAAAGGCGAAGACAGGGAAGCATGGGAGCGCGAAGGCAAACGTAGTAGCGATCAGTCTTTTCACAGGGAACAAGAAAACGCTCGTTGCTCCAGCCGACTCGCAAGTAGAGGTTCCAATCATTGATAAGAGAGTTGGACAGATAATCGCGGACATGGGGGAGCAGTTCCAGTTAATGGATATGGAGAGTTTTGAAACTTTCGAAGTTGACAAGTCCAGTATTGAGGAGGATTTACGGGCTAAGCTGAAGCAGGGTAGTGAGGTAGAATACTGGGTCGTAATGGGTAAAAGATTGATAATAAGGTTGAGGTAGCAGAATACTATTTAAAAACTTCGTTGAAAAATGTTTTTACTCCAGATCCGGTATGAAGGGCGGTTTCTCAGACAAGCCTATAATCGGTATTGAAACACCCGGCTTAGGCTGCTTGGCGAATTCAAACCTCTCCTCACTTGTTGAAACCACCACGTAGTTTGCCTCAGAGAGCATCGGTTGCTCAGCAGGGTTCACAATATAGTAGTAAAATAATGGGAGACCGTAATACTTGTAATAATCCCTGAAAACACCTAGAATCCCGATCACGATCTTATCTTTCAGCCGGAACCTGATAATGTAGGTTAAAGCCTGAGGCGTGACCGTTGAGACAGCCAGCCTTACGAGATCGTTAATCGAGTTGACTTTAACCGGGAGAACCTTCTCTTCCATGATTCAACTCCAGTTTAAACAAATCCTTAAGGTAGCTAAATAACTTAGCTTTGACGTGTTCGGATAATTCATCCCGCGGTTTACTAGGCTCATCTCCTACAATTATCAGTGAAGGAGTTTCCTGTTCATACTTGACCACGATCTCTCCTTCTTTGGAAACAACTATTGAAGGAGTAACATGCTGGGTTTTTCCTTCCTCATCGACCACGAACCCGCCGGGTATGATTAGTTTCTGGTTGAAAATATAGGAGAGGGATTTGGCGATTTCAACCGTTTTCCCCATGTTTTGGAGGAGCGGAGAGGCTGAAAGAATGAGTGTGGAAGCCCCTAGGAGCCTGCACGCTCTATGTAGCTCGGGTATGAGGATTTCCTCGTCGTGCAAAACCCCGTAGGAAGAATTGCCCAGGTTGAAAACAGACAGGCTTCTTCCACGTGCAAACCCAAGCTTCTCCTCAACTGGAGATAGAAACATTTTTCTCTGGGAAAAAGGATTATTGTCCTCTGCGTGCGGTGTGTAGAGGAAGGTTGAATGATAGATTGCGTGCCCAGATACTTCTACAATGCCCGGCAGGAAAATATTTATTCCATACGTGTTAGAAGCGAATTTGAACACTTTCTGTACTAGATGCGTTTTCGAAACACCAAACCGTTTCTTCAACTCCTGCTTGCTGAGCTTTAAGGGGTTGTAGAAACCTATTACTGGGCCATGGGGCAGTGAGTAGGGAAGGATTATTGTCTTAATGTTCAACTCGTTAGCGTAGAATACAATCCTCCTTGCTTTCTCAATATTCATGTTTAACCCGTCAAGTACCACGGGTATATGAGCTATGCCTATCCTGGAGTGGCCAGTTTCCTCGGTATTTATGATTTCAAACCCGCTAGTCATACAGCATCACTGTTTTCTACCGCATTTCTCAGAATACTCCTCTTCTAAACTCTTGGTAACAGGATTATCAAGGATTTTCTCGCGTAGCTCGTCGTATAGTTTCTCGAGGATTTTCATATAGCTTATCCTCCCTTTCTCGATCATTTCCATATCTTCCTCAAGCCTTCTGGTGGTTTCAACGCTTACTACTTCTCCAAACTTCTCGTTCAGGAACTTATGGATAAACATACCCCTCTCTGTTGGTCTCAAAGCCTTATGTTTCTTGGTAACATCGACATACCTCCTATCCAGGAGGGTCTGAATAATCTTGGCATAGGTGCTAGGCCTCCCGATGCCATTTTCCTTCATCCACCTGATAACGTCGTGATACCTAGCCATAGGGGGCTTGATCTCCACTACTTCCTTAATCTCCCCCTCGCCCTCAGTGATCCTCGCCTCTATCCTTACATCCTGGTATACTTCAAGGTAGCCTTTTTCAACGATTTCAACAACTCTCTCCACAGCCGTTTCAACACTGTTAATCGTTACCGTGAGGATTTGCTTTCCAATCTTTGCAGGCTTCATCTGGCTGGCTATGAAACGCCTGAATATGAGGTCGTAAACCAGTATGTGCTGCCTTGTTAATCTTCCAGTGAGCACTATAACACCCTCCCTGACGAGCTCGGCAAGCCGGTCAGCATCTATAGGTCTTGTAGGACGTATCGCCTCGTGAGCGCCTCCCTCCCCCCATGTCCTAGGCTGGAAAACCTCCTTGTACTTCTCGCCAAACCTTTCCTCAAGATACTGTCTCGCCACTGTTAAGCCTGCTTCACTAACCCTTGTGCTATCAGTTCTATGGTAAGTTATCAAGCCCATTTCAAACAAGTCCTGTGCAATCTCCATAGTCCTTGTCGTCGCTAATCCAAGGCTTCTTGAAGCCTCCTCAAGGAGAGCATCAGTGCTGAATGGTGGGGGAGGATTCTTAACTTCCACGATCACTTCCTTCTCTTTTACCAACAAGCGCGGGTAATTCCTATCCTTTTTCCTTCTTTTCTCGGTGTTTTCCAGGATGCTTACTAACCCGGCGTTAACTGCTTGAACCCTGTCAATAGTGAACTGGATTTTTTCACCGTTTTTATCAGCAAGGATCCTGTACTTGTACAGGCTCTTATCCTCTTTCTCCTTATACCTTTTTATAATGTAACCGAGTACAGGTGTTTGCACTCTGCCAGCGCTGAGGTTTCTGTTCTCCCTGCAACAGTCATGTCCTTTATCTTGGAGGTTTTCAAAACAGTATGAGGCCCAGGCATACTTCTGCACTATCCCCGAGAGTGAGAACCCTATCCACCTATCTTCTACTCTTCTCACTATTTGTGCCCCAATCAGCCGTGTATCGAAAGATCTCGGATTCCTTATAGCCTCGAGAATTGCTTTACGAGTAACCTCATGAAACTCAACCCTTCTCACATCTCTCGCGTAAGGCTCCAGCAGGACTCTTAGATCCCACCCTATCTTCTCTCCCTCGGAATCCGGGTCTGTGCCTATCAGCACCAGGTCAACCTCCCTCGTCAACTCTTTCAACGCTCCCACAATGTCCGCCTTCCTCACCACCGTGCTTGTTCCACATCTCGGGCACTTATCGGCTTCATCCACGAACTGGTGGCCGTTAACACACTTCTTTATGTCGGTGTACACTGGGATGAATCTTGATTCAATCCGTCTGACACCGTAGTTTTCCTGTAGGTCGACGACAAGGTCGTAAACGTGTCCTGCGCTGGCAACGATTGTTAGCACGTAATCCCCTATGGTGACCTCGTAGGCCTGCAGGTTTCTTCCAAGGACTCTCACGCTAGGCTTGCCGAAGAAGTTTGCGATCGTTTTAGCCTTGTTCGGAGATTCAACGATGAGGAGGGCGGACTTGATCAGGTCTACCTGTCCCTCCGGGCGATACTCTCCTCGCAGGATTTTCCCAACAATCACCCTCTCCTGTTCTATCTCCGCGATCAGCTTTCCCAGCTCAAGCTCTCTGAGGTCGGTTATGGATAATCCCTCGAAAACCCATCTCAACCTCTTGCTCAGCCCGTTTAACAGCCTCCTGTCGTCGACAATGATTACAGACAAGCCTTTCGTTATCCCTCCAGGATACAGCCTGGAGCATCTTCCACTAGCCTGTATATAAGTTGCCACATCCGGGATTAACAAGTATTGCCTCCCGTTCTCTCTTAACAGTCCAACATCGCCCAGCCTCGACAGCTTCTTCCAGGTCTCCTCATCTCTCAACAACTCTCGGGCTATCTCATACGCTCTAACCAAGTCCTTTATCAAAGGGGTTTCCTCAACTAGCTCGCCTCTCAATTTTTTAGCAAAGTCTTCTCTCAACTTGAATAATGCTCCTTGGCTAATACGCTTCAACCTATTAGACAATCTTCCCGTCAGGGATTCCAACTCCTTCTTCGAATCCTCGGGCGCGATCTCCCTTAACACGGTGATAATTCTTAGCAGGTCGCTGGGTGAGATTTCCTCAAGGGTTGTGCTGAACTTGTGTCTTGGAACCCCTAGGAACACCACATATTTAACTCTTTCAGGAAGGTCTATTCCTCGAACCATCACCCCATAATAGGTTGCAACGCCGACAAGGCAGTTTAACTCGCCTCGGGCGAAATCGTTTAAAACATCTACTTTCTTCTTCGCATGGAATGATTCGGATTTCAAACCCCTGGTTCTAAGAAGCTCGGCAACCCTATCAGCGTATTCAACCCCCTTGTCAACGGGTACGAAAACCAGGAAGCCATCCTTCAACTTGCTAGCTATTTCGAGAAGAGCATTTTCCGGGTCATCTGCTTCCACGTAAGCATCCACGATGTTCCTAATAGCCTCAGGCTTTGAACCAGCTTCGAAATCCAGGAATACCTTGAACAGTTTAGGATATATTCCTCGGGGTCTCCCAGTCGCGCTGTTCACTACCAGGGTTGTCTTAATCCCTGATTTCACCCTGGCTACTCTCTTCTCCAGCTCTTCTATTTCAGCAGAAAGCTTCTCCTTTTCCTCACCAGTGGAGAACACGATTCTCTGGCGTAGTTTAATAAGGTTCAAGCCATCGTTTATTGCATCGTCTGTAACATTTACAAGGTTCAGGAGCTTTTTAACAGCCTTACCGCTCTTAAGCACCGCATCGACATCATCCATTATTATGAGGGCGAAATCCTTATTCTTCAAGAGTTCAAAATTCTTGTGGAAAAACGCGCTCGTCGATAAGAGTATGTCGAAATCCCCGTTCCTCACCCGCTCCATTAACTCTTCCCTAGATTTTTTATCACTCTTCCCATGAACCGCTAGGATTTTGAGACAGGACTTGTCTTCCGCCTCCTCACAGATCTTCAAGCCAGCGTTTACTGCGAACTGTTTTATCTTGGATTCAGCCTGGAGAAGTAGGGGAAGTGTTGGGAAGACAAGGTAGACGCGTCTCACACCTCCATTTGAAGAGGTTTTCGATGCAGTGTAGAGGGAGATGATTAAAGAGAAAACAGTCTTACCGGTCCCGGTTGGAGCTATTATGCTGAAAGACTTGTTCTTCAACACCCTCCTGGCCCATGTCTTCTGAGCACTCCACAGCTTATTACCCTTGGTAGCTTTCTCAAAGAACTCTTCGAAATCCTCAAGTGCTAGTTCCTCGTCAAGCAACTGCTTCAAGCCTCTAGGGTCTTTTAGGCCTTCGTAGTAAGCCTCTAATACACTCCTATAATCTCGAAGAGCTCCCTCCCTAATCCTTTTCAAAACTTTTTTGAAAGCGTCCTCGCTTAAGCACTTCTCGCAAGGGGCTTTGTAGAAAAGCCGGTGATCGCTTATCTCGCCCCCGCAGTTTGGACACGCGTGTCGGTAAAATCCGTAAGGATTAAGCAAATTACTCATGCTAAATCAATCCAATTTAAAAAGGATTGTGTAAAGGTTTTAAACTTTATTCTGAGACAAGGTAGTACCGCTTGGTCTTCAGCACCTTGTCAGGATAGACGATTATCCCCTTGTCCGTGATGTTGAAAATATGCCTCTTCATGCTGTGCGCGGTCCCCCTCATTTTCCAAATTATCATGCTTCTCACAAGCTCTCCATCAACCTCGTCAAGATCTAACCTCACAATACCGTCCGCGGCGTGCTCTACACCGGGTCCTCCAAACCCTCTCTCCGTTACGGATACCTGTGAAACAAGTATTGAAGTAGTCCCCATGCCTGATAAGACCTTTTTCAGCTGGAGAACAATGCTCCTAGCTACAGCGGGCCTTGTCAGGTAGAGTGTTGACACACTATCCACTACAACCCTTTGAGCATTAATCTCCTTAATAGCAGTTCTCAACACGTCAACAAGCTCGTTGACATCGTCAGGGTCTTTCAACACGTATTTCTCCTTCTTAGCAGCTTCCCCGACACCTCCGGTGAAGGCGTCGACAACGGCGAACTTCCCCTCGGCTTCAAACTGCCTCACATCCCAGCCGAACTGCCTCATGTTCACTCTTACCTGGACAGGATGTTCTTCCAAGGCAACGTATACTCCTCCCTCACCCAGGTGGAGGCCGTTCCACAGGAACTGTGTCCCGAAAATGGATTTACCTGTCCCCGGACCCCCGCTCAGTAATACCACGTTCCTCTTTGGTATACCCCCGTTTAAAATTTCATCGAAGCCAGGAATGCCTGTCTTAACTCTCTCAACCATTTGGATTCACTAAATAAATCCTAAGAGTTAAAATGTTATTTAAGCATTCAAAATATTAGCGTTACGGCAAGGTGTTTTACATGCCTTCACAAGGTAAGTCTGATAGAGAAATACGCTTACGCGTCGGCGAAGCTAGGCAGAGGGATGTTGGGAGGAAAATAGGCAGAATCGACACAGCCAGTATGAGAGCACTCGGGATAACCATAGGAGACTTCATAGAGGTTATCGGGCCCAAGGGAAGCGAGGTTGTAAAGGCTTGGAGGGCCTATCCTGAGGATGAGGATGCTGGTTTGATAAGGATTGATGGCTATGTTAGAAAAAGCATTGGGGTTTCGCCAGGAGACTACGTGACTGTTAGACCTGTAAAGGTTGAGGCTGCTACAAGGATCACGCTTGCCCCTGTGGGCAGGTTGCCGGTGATGGGTGATTTGTCAGAGTATGTTAGGGAGAGAATTATTGGCAACCCGGTGAAGAGGGGCGAGGTTGTTGAAATACCTATCTTCGGCATGGTTTTAAGGTTCGTGGTCACCAATACTCAGCCGGCTCCCATAGTCTACGTTACCGATAGGACATATATTGAAGTCAGGGAGGAGCCGGTTAGGCCCGAGGCTATTAGGGAGGGTGTCCCCAAGATAACCTGGGAGGACATAGGGGATTTAGAGGAGGCTAAGCAGAAGATAAGAGAGATTGTGGAGCTTCCTTTAAAGAATCCTGAGCTTTTCGAACACCTCGGCATAGAACCCCCTAAGGGGATCCTCCTCTACGGGCCCCCGGGCACCGGTAAGACCTTGCTGGCCAAGGCGCTTGCCAACGAGATTGGAGCCTACTTTACAACGATTAATGGCCCGGAGATAATGAGCAAGTTCTACGGGGAGTCCGAGGAGAGGTTGAGGAAGATTTTCGAAGAAGCAGAAGCCAACGCGCCCTCTGTCATATTCATTGATGAGATAGACAGCATTGCCCCTAAGAGGGAGGAGGTTACGGGCGAGGTTGAGAAAAGAGTTGTAGCCCAGCTTCTAACGTTGATGGATGGTTTGAAGGAGAGAGGTAGGGTAATAGTCATAGGCGCGACGAACAGGCCGGACGCCCTGGACCCGGCTTTGAGGAGACCGGGCAGGTTTGACAGGGAGATAGAGATCCCGCCTCCCGATAAAAAAGCTAGGAGAGAGATCCTGGCTGTTCACACGAGGAATATGCCGCTGAGCGAGGATGTAGACCTGGATAAGATAGCTGATATAACGCACGGATACACCGGTGCTGACATAGCGGCACTGGCGAAGGAGGCTGCTATTAGTGCCCTGAGAAGATTCATGCAGGAAGAGGGGATAGAGATCGGTCAACCCATACCCGCTGACAAGCTATCCAAGCTGAAGGTTACGATGAACGATTTCCTGACAGCGATGAAAAACGTGCAGCCCTCACTAATCAGGGAGGTGTTCGTGGAGGTTCCGGAGGTGAGGTGGGCGGATATTGGAGGGTTGGAAACCGTTAAGCAAGAGCTGAAAGAAGCTGTTGAATGGCCGATGAAGTATCCCTCCGTGTTTGAGAAAATGGGTATCGAGCCTCCGAAAGGAATATTGCTGTTTGGGCCTCCTGGCACAGGTAAAACACTGCTAGCAAAGGCCGTGGCCACCGAGAGCGGTGCTAACTTCATAACTGTTAGAGGACCCGAGGTCTTGAGCAAGTGGGTTGGCGAGTCGGAGAAGGCTATTAGACAAATATTCAGAAGGGCCAAGATGGTCGCGCCATCGGTAGTATTCTTCGACGAGATCGACTCGATAGCAGGGGCAAGAGGGTCAGACCCGAGCGGCGTCGTTGACAGGATTGTTAACCAGCTCCTCACAGAGATGGATGGTATTCAGCCGTTGAGGAAGGTAGTGGTGATAGCGGCGACGAACAGGCCGGATTTACTTGATCCAGCCCTTCTCCGCCCAGGCAGGTTTGACCGGCTAGTATATGTTCCACCGCCCGATCTCAGGGCCAGGGTTGAGATATTTAAAGTCCACACTAGGAAAACCCCTATAGCGGAGGACGTGAACATTGAAGAGCTTGCAAGGAGAACGGAGGGATACACAGGCGCGGACATAGCGGCAGTGTGCAGGGAGGCTGCAATGATGGCTATAAGGGAGTCCATCGGGGAGAGCGATAAGCCCTCCGTTAAGAAGGTGGAGATGCGGCATTTCATAGAAGCATTGAAGAAAGTGCCACCTTCACTCTCGAAGGAAGATATTGAAATGTATGAGAGGCTGGCAAGAGAGTTGAAGAGAGTGAGCGGGAGCGGCCCGGTGAGAAGAGTTTCCCTACCCTACGGGTAAAACCTTCTCTGGGTGCTTTCTGATTGCCGGAAAAGATCCCAGCATCTTTTTTAAAAATACTTACTAGTCATGGCAGGATCGTTGACCAGCTGGTTGAGAACAGGGTTAGGGCCCTATATGTTTTAACAGGCAGTGACACAGGTAAAATGGCTGCTGTCGCATCTAGACTCATACAATACCACTCGAAACGCTGGATGAGGCTGGGGAAGAGGGAGCTTAACGGGCTCTATATCTACCACGACGAGTTCCCTGAAGCGGAGGAGTTGAAGAAGGCTTTCGAGAAAATAATGGAGGGTTTTAAACCGGTTAGATTCCAGTTCAGCGTGTACGAGAAGAGCGATAAATACTTGGGAATGACCTTCAGCTTTCTCGTAATGGATTTAACCAAGGATTTGAAGCCGAACGATGTTGGCAGGCTTGTCGGAATTGTTGAAGGCGGGGGGCTTATAATATTTCTAGCCCCTCCATGGTCCTCGTGGGACGGGTTGAAAACCATTTTTAAAGTAGGTTTGACTACGCCCCAGTATCCTGAGCCGAGACATGTCTTCATAACCTGGTTTAAAAAACAGTTATTGAAACATGATGGGATATGCATATACGATGTTGACAACAATCGCTTAATTAAGAAGCTGAGCTTCAAGCTGGGTTCAGCAGGACGTAGAGAGGGCATAACACTGCCTGTGGAAATGCTGTTCCCCAAAATAATTTACGAACATGCTTTAACCCAGGATCAGGTTAATGTTTTAAAACTAATGGAGAACCTGTTCGAGAAGCCTAGGAAGAGTGAGAAGACGGTGATGGTTTTAACAGCTGACAGGGGGAGGGGAAAGAGCTGCTCTATAGGGATAGGAGTGGTCGGATTAATTCACCTGCTCAGGAGGGTTAAGCCTAAGCCGAGAATTCTCGTCACAGCGCCTGAGCCTAGCAATGTTCAATCACTAATGATGCTGGCTAGGAAAGCCCTGGACTCGCTGGACTACAAGTATGAGGAGGTTAAGCGTGAGGGAAACGTTATAGAGTTGAGGAGTGAAAAGTTCAGCATAGAGTATTGGGAGCCCATAAATATTCCGAAGATACGTGGAGACATTGTTGTGGTGGACGAGGCAGCCGGCATCCATGTACCCCTTTTATACAAGATATGGGAGGCTCATGACAGGATTATCTTCTCGTCAACAATACACGGGTATGAGGGAGCTGGAAGAGGCTTCACGGTAAGATTTTTGAAAAGGATAAGGAGTCACCAGGGCACTAGGCTCATAGAGTATGAAATGGTTGAGCCTATAAGGTATGGTTTGAACGACCCTGTTGAGAGGTGGCAGTTTGATACCCTCCTGCTTGATGCTGAGCCAGCTGAGCTTTCCCAGGAGGATCTTGAAGCAATTGAGAGAAAAGACCTCATATATGTGAAGTACGAGCCAGCCGAGCTATTTGAAAACGAGAAAGAGCTCAGGGAGCTCTTCGGCATATACGTGCTCGCCCACTACAGGAATGAGCCTGATGACCTCGGCATGATAGCGGATGCTCCACACCACCTTATCCGTGCTGTCAAAACTAAAACCGGTAAAATAGTTTGCGCTATGCAGGTTGCTGAGGAGGGCCCTATTGACGAGGCCACAGCGCAGGAGTTGTTGAAAGGCTCTAAAATACCGGGCAACATTATCCCCGATAGGTTTCTGAAACATATCCGAATAATTGATTTCGCCGCTACAAGGGGCTGGAGGATTGTGAGGATAGCAACCCATCCTAGCGTCCAGGGAAAAGGGATAGGGTCCTGGGCGCTTGGAAAACTGGTGGAGGAGGCTGGGGAGCGCGGGCTCGACTGGGTTGGCTCAGGGTTCGGCGTGAGCGAGGAGCTTCTACGCTTCTGGGTTAGGAACGGGTTTACACCTCTTCACATCAGCCCTGACAGAAACCCTGTGAGCGGTGAGTACACTATTCTAGTGTTGAAGCCTATCGCGGAAAGGGTTGGTGTAATGGTGGAACGAGGCAGAGAGGAGTTCAAGCATAAGCTTCTCAACAGCCTCCCGGTGAACTACAGGGAGATGGAGCCGGAGATTGCTCACATCCTCCTGTCCAGCAAGCCCTTCTACGATATCGACCTGAGCAGGCTCCTCACTCCGATACAGCTTGACAGGCTCTGGACGTACTGCCTCGGACCGATGACGTTTGAGGCTGCTGCTGACCTTATGTTCACTCTTGCTAGAACACACTGGCTTCTCCCGCCAGAGAAGAGGCCCAGGTTGACAAGACTTATGGAGTTGATCTTGATCACTAAGGGTCTCCAGGGCTTGACATGGGATGAAGCATCAAGTATTCTGAAATCCAGTCCCAAGCATCTTCAGAAGGAGGCTCACGACATAGCGTGCACGTACTTCTCTCACATTACAGGCATATCCAGGGAGGACTACAAGCCCGGTGTTAGAATTTAGCAATCTCCCACATATTTAGCCTTCAAGCAATAGTTATTTTACCTTATCATTGAAGATATTTAATTGTGGGACTCATGAGTTCTCCAGGTAGATCAGTTAAAATATCCATTATAGGAGCAGGCTCTGCAGTATGGTCCACAAGGGTTCTTGTTGACATCATGTTGAAGAAAACTCTACAGGGTGCTAAAGTATTTTTAATGGATATTGACGAGGAAAGGTTGAAACTGGTTTACGCTTTTGCGAAAAGATATGCTGGAGAGATACACGCCGACATAGAGTTCCACGCGACCACTAACCGTGTCGAGGCTATAAGGGACTCGGATTTCGTAATCAACAGTGCAATGGCCAAGGGGCACAGGTACTATGAAATGCTGAGGGAGGCTACCGAGAGGAAGGGGTACTACAGGGGGATAAACAGTGTCGAGTGGAACATGGTAAGCGACTACCATACCATATGGGGTTATCATCAGTTCAAGCTCGCGCTGGGCATTGCAAGGGATATTGAGGAGTATGCGCCGGATGCATGGCTTATCAATGTCGCGAACCCTGTTTTCGAGCTGACCACGTTGCTAAGCAGGATTACCAAGGTAAAGAATATAGGTATTTGCCATGGGCACATGGAGTTCTGGAATATTGTTAGAGAGCTGCGCCTTGACCCTTCAAAGGTTGAAGCAGAGATGACAGGGTTCAATCATGTAATTTGGCTTACAAAGTTTAGATACAACGGTCTCAACGGTTACGAGTTAATAGACAAGTGGATAAAGGAGGATGCTGAGAGGTACTGGGAGAGGTGGCGGGCAACCACCAGCAACCCCTTTGACATTCAGCTCTCGCCTGCCGCGGTCGACATGTACTTGAGGTATGGAATGTTCCCGATAGGAGACACGGTCAGGGGTGGTACCTGGAAATATCACTGGAATCTTGAGACGAAAAAGAGATGGTATGGACCCTACGGCGGACCCGACTCGGAGATAGGGTGGGCACTCTATACAACTTACCTTGCATATCAAATGGAGATGATTAAGGGCTTCATGCAGGCTGAGAATGCTCCATTGACAATGCTCATTCCTCCAAAACCCAGCGGTGAGCAAGTAATCGATATCGTAGAGTCTATAGTGGCTGATATACCGAGAAAATATCAAGTCAACATTTTGAACAATGGTTTGATACCTGGGTTACCCGATAGTGTAGCCGTGGAGGTTCCAGCAGTAATAGATGCCAGAGGTGTGAAAAGAATCAGCGTCACCCCGCCGAGCAATAAAGTCTTGAAACAAGTGCTGTTGCCGAGAATGATGAGGATGGAGTGGGCTCTTCAAGCGTTCCTTGAACCGAGCAGGGATGTCTTGCTGGAGTGGTTGATGTATGATGTGAGAACCAGGTCTGTTTCTCAGGCCGAGGAAGCAATAGACGCTATGTTGAAACTACCCGGCAATGAGGAGATGGCTGAGGTGTTCAAGTAGTTTCGGCGTTAAAATTCTTCTCATTTATATATTTTTCCCTAATCAATCATGCTATCGATCCTGTAAGGGTTAAATAGGTATGGGACACTGTATCAGGTTCCTAGCCCATAAGCAGTCTCCGCAGGATGGTTGATTAGCCCAGCAGTCTACATCGCTAGACCTTACAAAGTCACATGAATCCCTTAGCCAGCAATCCGTGCACGACGGGTAGTAGTAGTTTCGAGTGATAAACCTGAACCTCGTGTATTCCCTGCTCATCCAGATCTCATCTAAACCCTTATCCTTCACATTGCCGAAGGAGTAATGGTTGATCTGCTTCTCTCTCCCGAAGACATATTCTTTATAGCTGTGGAGGAAACGGTAGCACGGTGATACCTCACCATCCCATCTTACAACCGTTGACCGTGCCTCATCGAAAAAGCATCTTCTCTCAGTTTTCAAACTGAATAATGAAAGCCTGAGCCTCACGCCCCTTGAGGCTAACCTCTCCAGCTCCTCAACCACGGGCTCCATGTTCACCGAGCCATCGTAAACAATCATGTCTCGCGCAGAATGATGAACCGGTATCAGGTTTGAAACAAGAACCTCGTCTACCCCATGATTCTTCAACAATTTCACAAGGTCTGGAAGATACTTATAGTTATGCTTAGTAACAACTACTTGAACTCCTAGAAAAGGCTTTTCAGACCTGTGTTCAGCCCTCCACTCTGCAATATTTTTAATTCTTTCCAGCACGACACTAGATGATGCGTGTTGGAGATGGGTCTCTAAAAAAGGCATGTAGTCCACTGAGAAGTAGATTCCGGTTAACCCCATCTCAACCAGTTCCAACATTTCGGAAGAATTTAGGAATAATCTATTAGTGGTTACGTATGTTTTGAAACCCATTCCACTCGCTCTCCCGATCATCTCGCTAATCCGAGGGTGAACTGTCGGCTCACCTATCCCTCCGAAAACAATTGCCTCCAGCCTCGGAAACTTTGCGGCTTCTCCAAGTACTTTCTCGAACAAATCCCACTCCATATCCCCTTCCCGATCCGTCCAGTGCTGTTTAAAGCACATCTCGCACCTCAGGTTACACCTTGTCGTGGGCTCTATGAAGAGGATTCTTAAATCAAGCCTCGGCCTCACCACGAACTCTCCATCATAGGCTGGGAAGACATAACTGGTTTCCTCCGCCCCAGGCTTAGCCGACACTCCTAGCCTCCTCCAGCTGGCGGGAAGATTGAGACTACATCTCCATCTTTGAGGCTTGTTTCAAACCCATTCAAATGCTCAATGTTCAACCCGTTTACGAGAATAGTGTATCCTCCCTCTAATTGTTTCTTGAAACCAGGGTACTGCTCGTCGAGGACGTCTAATAGCTCCTTAACAGTATCCGCTTTCTCAACGTACAGCCTTCTCTTCCCTACGAGATCGATGAGTGTTGCGAAAACCTTGACTTCTATGGGCATTGAGAACACCTTTTGGATAAGGGTTTTGTGAAAAAAGGGTTAAAAACTAAGCGAACTCTTCAAGTCCCAGCTCTTTGAGTTTTTCATAGGGTATTGTCCCGTCCTCGCCCCAGCCTCTGAGCTTGTAGTACCTCGGCAACATTTCTTTCAGCCTTACAACCCTGCCCTTGTTTGGCCCGCTTGGAACAGGCTCCTCTAAAAGCCGCTTCGGGAGAGTGTCCTCCTCAAGCGGTTTTAAGCCTGCCTTAAGGTTGAAAAGCCTTTCAGCGTTCCATATTCTCTCTCCAATCTTCAAGTAATCCTCGGTGGTGTAATCCCATCCAAGAGCGGCGTTCAATAAGTCCCTGTAGTCATCTGCCCACAAGCCGAACGTGCTGAACAAGCACAAGCCCGACGAGTCTATGACTGCTGTCAGGTGTTGGAAGAGTATTAGCATGTTGATCTTCTCGTCGCTTATGTCGTGGGGATCCATCTTCTTCGGGTAGCCAAGTATCTCGGGGCTTATCATGTAGTTCTTAATGTGGCAGCCTCCACGATTGTTAGTAGCGTATCCCAGGCCATGTCCCTCCGCACCCCTTGGGTCGTAAGCCGGTAGCTCCAGCTTCTTAACCCCCATGAAGTATTGTTCCCCGTTGAAGTGTTTAGCCAGCCTGTAGCCTCCCTCCGCCAGGAGGTTGCCGAAGCCCTCTCTCTTAGCAATTTTCTCAATATAGTAGTGGAGAACCTCGGTGTTTCCGAAGCGTGGAGGTGGGAAATCGCCAAGGTCTTCATCCTTTATAAGTTTCCTCTCGTAAAGCTCCATGGCTGTTGCCAATGTCCCGCCAAGAGAAATAGTGTCGAAGCCGTATTCATCAGCCATGTGGTTTGCTTCAATGATCGTTGCCAAGTCGTTAATACCCATGTTCGAGCCTAACGCCCATATACTCTCATACTCAGGCCCCTCGGTTTCGCCAATCGTGGGCAACTTGTTAACTCTTGCACACCCTATTGGGCAGGCGTAGCACGGCTTATTCTTAACCAAGTATTTCTTAACCATCGCCTCACCGCTCTGCTCATAGGCATACTGGAACTGTGATTCCTGGAAGTTCTTATACGGATAGAGACCGTTTTCATTGATGATGTTAACCAGCACAGATGTCCCAAACTTCGGGAGCCCTCCACCCCCAACCGGGTCATTCCTGATCTTGTTAACCTTCTCCCTCACAACGAGCATGAATTTCTCAGGGTCTGCAACTCTCACTGTTTTACTTCCTCTCACAGCGATTGCTTTAAGCTTCTTGAACCCCATCACAGCTCCCACGCCAGCTCTACCTGCTGCTCTGTGACCATCGTTCATCACGGCTGCAAACCTGACAAGCTTCTCTCCCGCCGGTCCAACCCCCAGCACCTTGATGTGTGGGTCATTATGTTGCCTCCTAATCCAGGACTCCGTCTCAGACATCTTCAAGCCCCAGAGGGGGGTGGCGTCTTTAAGCTCTACGTGGTCGTCGTGAATAAATAGGTAGTAGGGTTTGTCGGAAGCACCCTCTACGATGATTGCGTCGTAGCCTGCCCTCTTCAACTCGGCTGCCCAGTAACCGCCCGAGTTGCTGAAGGCGATGTACCCTGTGAGCGGGCTCTTAGTGATCACGTTATACCTGGAAGCGGTCGGAGCAGAGGTTCCCGTTAAGGGCCCAGCAGATATCACTAGCTTGTTCTCAGCTGAAAGAGGCTCAACTCCGGGATCCATCTCCTTGAGCAACAGGTATATCCCTAACCCCCTGCTGCCAATCCACTTCCTCGCTACATCCTCTCCCCATTCTTAAACCTTGATGTTTCCGGAGGACATGTCTACTCGAATGATTTTTCCCCAGTTACCGAACAAGTTATCCACCATTTCTAAATTCTTCAAACAAATATATAAAGCAATGTACCAATGTCCCACTAATGTAATATAATCTTATCTAAAACTCTTTGCCTTGTTGAAAACTCCACCCTTTCCATATCATACTACTTAGTAATAGTTGCCGAGCAACCACTCATTCCCTACATATACGTTCTTTAAACCCTTGTTCACGGCTTCTTCATAAGCTTTCATGGCATGCCTCGTGCTTGTGGGAGGAAGATCCCTGAGCAGGTGGTTGGGGTGGAATGCCAGCAGGATTAAGGGTGTTTCAGGGTTTAGCGAGGAAACATATTCTGCAACGTTCGCTACCTCTACCTCGTCCACGTACCCTGGAACCAGTAGCATGCTGACAACAAGTATTGGTATTTCCCTTCTCTCATTCCAAACCTCTAATGCGGTCTTAACATTTGTTTTCAAATACTCGAGAGCTTTTACTCCATCCACGCCTGTTAAAGCCTCGTAAATCCAAGGGTTCCAAGCCTTCCAATCAACCTTTACAATGCCGCCGGATTCCAAGCTGAGCTTCACCATCTCCTTGAATAAAGAGGGGTGGACGAGTCCATTGGTCTCCCAGCAGATTCTTTTAACAAAGCTTCTTTCACGAGCTTCCTTTAAAAGCTGTCGTGAAAACTTGAGAGCGAACACTACGTGAGGCCCTGGGTCGCCGCCGAAGAAGCATACGCAGGTCACCTTGCTGTTCAAGCCTGCTCGTAGAAGCTCATCCACACTGAAAACAGGCCGCTTCCTTGATTCAGGCTCGGCAACCATGTCTTTATGCTCCCAGTTCTGGCAGAACAAGCAGTCTAGGCTGCATCCTGCGAAGAAAACTGCAAGGTTGTGAAATCCGCGTTCAACCCTGGGGTTTACAGCATACTTGGGATAACCCTTTCCGGTTGCGGCTGGGCAGACTGGTGTGGCAACGCAGTTCGTGGGTAAGGGGTCGAAATAATAGTAACCTATGGAAGCATCCACGCCCGCTACGGTTTTCAATAACCCTTTCTCGGAAACCCAGATCCCGCAGAACCCCTTCCCCGACTCAGGTATCACGCAATTGTTGACGCAGATACTGCATCTAACCCCTTCCTCAGCTCGCGGAGGCGTCACCGGTAACCCTAGCCCTGCCCTATACTTGGC
>NZ_DBOUKL010000067.1:0-16517 GCF_059755995.1 Thermosphaera sp.
CAATCTATTTATTAGGTTTATAGCTTCATTTCCTGTCTTATCTTTAAATAATAGATTCATATATTGACTAAAAGAACTAAGTTTTTTCTCTATCATTGTATTGTATAAGCGCGATCTGCCAAGCCAGCGGTACAGCTATAGGCATTACGATGGCGAAAGTACCCCAGCTGGTCCCAGTAGTGTATGAAATAAACATTGAGATCAGGAATATTATTAATGGAACCAGCAGTGCTGGAACATTGGCGCTGACAGCCTGCGTGACCACGTAGTCAGCAGTGCCCAGGCTCTGGGTTGCGGTTTTAATGGTCCAGGCTAGCACTAGAATAGCGTTCGCATAAACCATAAGGTACATCCCTTTCAACGTAAACTCCATGGATTTTCTAAATGTGAGAACCCTTGAATACATTGCCCCTGCAAAAGCTATTAGGAATCCTGTGAAGCTACCCCATAGGAGGGCTGTTGCAGCATCAGCATTCATCAAAGCATCAATGAAACCTATCTCCCACCAAGCAACACTCAACTTATTCTCCACAATAATTGCTGTGGCACCCGTATACCACAAACCTATCAGCGTCACGATAATTAACCCTATTATCGATGCTATGAAAACCGTGTAAGAAGCTCTTTTCTCCCTTGGAGCCTCGCCGAGCACGCTCTCCGTGGGGAGTAAGGGCTGTGCACCGTCCCGTAGAACTTTGCCCTCTGTTAAAGCCCTGTGCTCTGCTTTAAGCATTGACCCGAAATGCCTTCTAGTTGCCGCTATTAGGAAGACAAGGATGAGCGTTAGGATGGAGTAGAAGTGGTAAGGCACCGCGCTCAGCCACAGCCCATACCCGGATACGTCAGGGATTGCTGGGATAACTCCCTGCTCGAACTGGTCTTTCAACACGTCAAGCGCTCCATTTATCTGCTGAACCTCATACCCTATCCAGGTTGAAACAAGCATTAATCCTGCAACCGGTGCAGCAGTTGAGTCAACAATGTAGCTGAGAAACTCCCTGCTAACTCTGTGCTTATCGGTTAAAGGCCTCATGGAGTTTCCTACGACTATAGTGTTCGCGTAGTCGTCGAAAAACACGATAATCCCTAGCAGAGAAGTCATAATGGAAGCCGTCCTAGCGGATCTGATACGCTTACCAATCGCCTCAGCTATCGAGTGCATCGAGCCCGAGGCGTACAGTAGTGCCACCATTGCACCTATCAGGAAGTCGAAGACCAGAATGGTGGCGTTCCAGGAGTCTGTTATACTGGATACAATCCAGTTCCATGTTTCAATAGTTGCTGACAACGGGTTATACCCGTACACCATTAGTGCAGCTATCCATATACCCGCGAAGAGAGCCGGCAATACTTGCTGCGTATATATCGCTAGGACGATGGCGAGGAGCGGCGGGAGTAGGGGGAATGTGTAATAGGCGAATCTTTTATCCTCCGGCATGAACTCTGCGTTAGGAGGGGCAAACGCTAGGAGACCAATAGCCAAAATTATAATAACAACTAATAGTTTAGCCTGCACATAACCCACCTGCCACAATAATATCATAATATTTCCGTAGGCATTAAATATAAGGATATCTCCAACCCTGAGGAGAAGCCAACAGGATCGTTTAAAAAGCCTGCTGCTTAGGAGGGTTCAGGATCCTCCTAACATACTCCACCCTGTTCCTAAGCCTGGGAGGCTTGTTCTTCTTCTGCTTGGGCGGTATTTTGGGGGTTGCATTCCTGACCTTTCCCGCTTTCGTTAGCGAACCGTGGGTTGGCATGCCTCATGCACCTAGTTAAACACTGCTCTACTGAGATTCTACGGTTTTAAGGGATATTTAAATATTGTTTACAAAATAATTATTCAATGAACCGGTGAAAGCGATGACTAAAGCTTACGTTGTAGAGACGTTTATTGGAGTGCTAGTTTTCGATGAAAACAAGAAGCTATTGTTGAATATCCCGGCTCCAAGCTCGATCGATGACCATGTTGAGTATTTGCTAAAGGTTGAGAACGGGGAGGAAACTTCTCAGCTGGCTGAAGTACTCGGCAAGCTCAGGGAGAACGGTTTCTCCGAGATCGAGGTTGAGCATTTATCTGTTGCTAGAAATGTTTCAAACTACGGGTTGAAACCTAATATTTCACCAGGGCATGAGGTATTCCTGGAAGCCCGGAGGATGCTTCCAACCCTCGCAGTGGAGACAGGAATGTACAAGACTATTGACGAGTATTATCAGAAATACCATGAGATAATGATGGAGTATACGAGGAGGAAGCTTAGAAGAGAAGCGCAGAAGAGGGATTTGCTTGCTGTACAGGCTATTAGGACAATAGACGATATTGATAAGACCATCAACCTCTACATTGCAAGACTGCGCGAGTGGTATAGTATTCACTTCCCTGAGCTAGACGAGATAGTTAAGGAGCATCCCGAGTATGCTAAACTCGTGTACGAGCTGGGAGATAGGAGCAATTTCACAGTGGAGAACCTGTGGAAACTAGGCTACTCTATGGAGAAAGCTGAGAAGCTAAGCGAGACAGCCAGGTCGAGCATAGGAGCAGATTTAAGCGATTTCGATTTAAACTACATAAAGATTCTCGCAAACATTGTTCTCGAACTGTATAAGTTGAGAGATACTTTGGACGGCTATATTGAAGTAGTAATGAAGGAGGTTGCTCCGAATATCTCCGCCATCGTTGGTCCGAAGCTGGGTGCTAGGTTAATGAGCATAGCTGGAGGGCTTGAGAGGCTTGCGAAACTCCCCGCAAGCACTATCCAGGTATTAGGGGCTGAGAAAGCCTTGTTCAGAGCCTTGAGAACAGGTGGCAAACCACCCAAGCACGGAGTATTGTTCCAGTATCCACCGATACATAAGAGCCCGAGGTGGCAGAGGGGAAAGATTGCTAGAACAGTCGCGGCGAAGCTGGCTATAGCTGCTAAAATAGACTTCTTCAGCGGGAGATTTATCGGTGACAAGCTAGTTAAGGAGATAGAGGAGAGGATTGAGGAGATTAAGAAGCTGTATGCGAAGCCGCCTGTTAAGAAGGAGGAAGAGGAGAGGTCTAAGCCCAAGCCAAAGAAGAAGTGGAGGAGGTGATTAGAGTGAGTGAAGTGGTTAGTGTAAAACCCCATGCCAAGTACTTCGGGGTTTACGTAGTAGAGATGGATGATGGAAGCATCAGGCTTGCAACCAAGAACCTTGTCCCTGGCACAAGGGTTTACGGTGAGAAGCTCTTCAGGTTTGAAAACATAGAATACCGCGAGTGGAACATGTATAGGAGCAAGCTTGCAGGCGCCCTTGGAAACGGCATCTCCGAAATGCCTATTCGCGAGGGACATAAGATCCTCTACTTAGGCGTTGCCTCAGGAACCACCGCGAGCCACATATCCGATATAATAGGTGTTAACGGTAAAGTCTTCGGAGTAGAGTTCGCGCCGAGAGTGATGAGAGAGTTCGTAATTGTCGCCGACACTAGGAAGAACCTTATTCCAATACTGGCGGATGCCAGGAAACCCTACCAGTACCGTCACGTTGTAGAACTTGTCGACGGCTTGTATGCTGATGTCGCACAGCCTGATCAAGCATCAATAGTTGCAGACAACGCTGATTACTTCTTAAAGGACGGGGGTTACCTCTTAATGGCTATCAAGGCTAGAAGCATAGATGTTACGAAAGAGCCTAGCGAAGTATACAGGAAGGAAATTAGCACGTTGAAGGAGAGAGGCTTCGAAATAGTTGACGTGGTTCATTTGGAGCCGTATGACAGAGATCACGCAATGGTTCTCGCCGTATACCATAGGAAGCGGTAGAAAGGTTTTAATGGCTTAAATCACATTATTTTTAGTTGGCCATGTAAATACTTATGATTGAAAGGGTCGCCCTTGAACACTACCAGCGAGTTTGAATCAATGCTTGAAAACGTGTTGAACATTTTGAGAAAGGGAGGTTACACTATCCACCTTGTCTCATACCCTGAAGACAGGCGCAGCATTGACATAGTTGCCAAAAAGGATAAGGACGTGGTTTTGATAAAAATAGCCATTGACGCTGATAAAATTGGCAACCTGGAGGTTGAGGATCTGCGGAAGTCTTCGATCGCTTACTCCGCTAGCAGCATAATCGTGTCTAAGACGTACAGGGGGAGGGAGCTGGAGGACGATGTCGTATACGTAAAAGGCAATATCAACGTGGTCTCCCCAGAGTTGCTTGAAAACTACATTGTGAGAAAGGAGAAGCCGCTGATATATAATGTTAAAGGAATCTACGTGCTGAGGCTTGACCCTCAGAAATTCTGCGAGAGAAGGGCTGAGCTAGACCTCTCACGGGGCGAGCTGGCAGAGGCCTTGGGTCTGACACGCAAGGCTTTATACTTGTATGAGAAGGGTGAAACCATGGTCTCGTTGAACACTGCTCTCCAGCTCGCTGAATTCATGGGCGAGGATATTTTCAAGGAAATAGATCTATTGAAAGACAGGGTTAACGAAGAAGATTTCACAATAATCCAGAGCGAGAAAGAGCGCTTAGACAAGGAGTTATCAAGCATTATTGCAAAATACAACTACATAGGAGTTAGGTTTAAGAGAACACCAGTTGACATTGCCTTGAAAGGTGCGAAAACATTTAGCATAGTTAGACAGGACGACACCAGCAGTGCGATGAGAAAAATAGATGATGCAGAGGAGATAGCGAACCTGACCGAATCGCTTCTAATAGTGTGGAAAGAGAAAACTGGTTTGAAAGAGCTGGAAAAATTGATAAAGAAATTAGAGTAGTCCATGCACAGGAGAGCTTGAATGAACATAGTTATAACTGGACGCCCGGGCGTTGGAAAGTCTACAGTTTTCCTCCGTGTTATAACACACCTGAAGGAGCGTGGAGAGGTTTTAACCGGCTTTAGAACTCCCGAGGTTAGAGAAGGCGGCATCCGGGTGGGGTTTAAAATAGTGGACTTGAACACTGGTGAGGAAGCCTGGTTAGCGAAGCGGAACGCTGATTCCACAGTAAGGGTTGGGTCATATGGAGTATTGGTGAGCGAAGCATCCGAGCTCATTAGGAAGTCCTTGGAAACAGCGTTGAAAACAAGGAGTATTGTCGGAATAGATGAAATAGGACCGATGGAGCTTAAACTACCTGTTTTCAAGCCTCTACTACTGAGAATTCTTGAAAAGGAGACTGTTAAGATTCTAGTAGTGCATGAGCGTTTAAGTGATAAAGAAATATTATCAAGGTTGGGAAACGCCGCATGGTATGAAATCACGGAGTCTAACCGGGGTAAGGCTCCGTCAAAAATAATTGAGGAATTGGAGACGAGGTTGAGGAATTATTGACAAAGGTACGTAGTAATGAGGAAGTTTTGACCGAAGGGCTGGCCAGGATCATAGTGCCAAGACTGGAAAGCTATGTGAGAGAGGATGGGAAGCTAGAGCCTGCATGGATGCCTGTCTTCTACAACCCCGAGGCATCTCTCAGCCGAGATATAACTGTTCTTTACTTGTCAACAAGGTTTAAGCATGGATTGAACTTCATAGATGCGTTGGCTGGAACAGGTGTAAGAGGCATAAGAATCTCTCTTGAACTCGAGGGCGAAGGGGTTTTAAACGATGTAGACCCCCGGGCATTCCACTACATTAGGAGAAACATCGCCTTGAACAACCTTGAATTCCGGGTTCAAGCATTCAACCAGGAGGCTAACACGTTGTTGAACATGCTCACCTTCACCGGTATACTATTCGACTTCATAGATATCGACCCATACGGGTCTCCAATACCATACGTAGACTCCGCTTTCAAGCCCCTGGGCAAGAAGGCATCGCTGGGCGTTACGGCAACGGATACCGCACCGTTAACATGTAGCAATCCCAGGAAAATGCTGAAGAGGTACTGGCATAGATGCGTGGATGTGGATTTCGAGAAAGAAGTAGGTCTTCGCGTGCTGATTTCAAACATAGTGTTTAGAGGGGCTGCACATGATATTATGTTGAAGCCCGCTGTATCATTCCTCTACAAACACTACTATAGAATGGTGTTTGAAACAGTTAGGAATGCTTCACTATCGTTTGAAAACCTTTCAAAATGCATAGGGAGCATTTGGTATTGCCCTGAAACCCTTGAAAGAGGCTTTGCGGTGAGCGGTGAAAACGGGATAACGTGCATGAGTGGTAAACCTGTTTTAATAGGGCCTTTATGGGTCTGCGAGCTAATGTCAAGCAGTGTAGTAAACGATATGCTCGCACAGCTCCCCAAGTATCCTTGGATGCAGAGACAAACGGTCAAGATGTTGAAAATACTGGGCGAGGAAACCAGCGTTCAAACCCCTTATATCAGGGTGGACAGGGTTTATTCACGCTTGAGAAAGAACATGCCACCGTTCAGCCAATTAATGGAGACTCTTCAGCAGCATGGTTTCAAAGTAGCTAGAACACACTTCGACCCAAGGGCTATCAGGGTGGATGGAGACTTGTTGGAAGCGTTTAAAATCATGAGCACGCTGGGCCGGTGAAGCGTTTTAAAATGCGGGAAACACAGCTAACTACTCGGCTTAACCAGTTTAGAGCCTGTTTCAACCTGCTTCTTAATGTACTCTGAAAGCATTGAACAGTTAGTGGGGTCGTAGTACCCTCCTTGGTAGCATCGATATATGAACGGGCAGCTAACACACACGATGTCTAGCACGCTTTCAAACCCCGCGCCAGGGCCCTGCGTCCTCAGCGCTGTGAGAGTCTCCTGTATTTTCTGGTTTTCAGGTTCTATCAAGAACGTTTTCCGACCGTTAACCACTACTTCCTTCCTTCTTACAAAGCCCATGTTTTCCAGTTTCTGCATAGACCTTGAAACCGCGCGACTATCCAGCTTCAACTCTTTCCAGAGCTCACTCTGATACACGGTTTTATTCATGTTTCTAAACAAGTATTTCAATATTTTCACGTCGTCATCGTTCAGCTTGTAGTCTAGCTGGGACGTCATTTTAATCCTCACTGACCCCCTCGTCTCGTCTACTGAAATATTTGGATTAAATCCATAATATACTTAAGCCTTTAAAGCGGGTTACTTGAAACTGTTTTAAACCGGCTACCGCTTCCTTAAGCGAATAATAAATATCACGATGAGAGCAAGGGCGACTAAGGCTAGCATTACTGTTAAAGCCTCGGCGGAAAGAGTTCGAGAGGGCTCCGTCGACACGGGTGGAGTTGGAGAGAGTTCTTCAAACGGGGTTGCGGGAGAGGTTGGTTGGGTAGGCTGCGTTGTCTCGGTCGTTGATTGAGTCGGGTGTGTAGTACTAGTGCTTGTCGATCCCAGGATTGTTTCGTTTATGAAAGCCTCCACGAGGGAACTGTTGACCTCTGTCCCGAACATTCTCGTGAACTCTTCCTGGTGGAATACAGCTATCAGCTGGGAGCCGTTTATGCTCCTATGTAGGTCTATCATCTGCTCAACATCGCTCTCGTTAACGGTTGTTTCAACGCTTTCTCCTTCAAACAGGAAAGGATAGTACCATATTGAGCCTGCTAGGAGGTCAACACTGATCCACTCATAGCCTGGAATATATGTTAGGACGAAAGCGTGGGGGCCATTGTATCTAAATATGTATGTCACATTCTCAACCGGCATTTCAAATCTTTCAAAACGTGCATCAGGGATGTAGACGTATCCATACGCTATTGTAGAGGGTATCCCATAGTAGCTTAACAATTCCACTAGAATCCTCGACATGTCGTCGCAATCCCCCTGCCTGGTCTGAATTACTTCCTCAATACTGTTCGGTGTTGCAGACGCGTTGTAAGTTATGAACTCCAGGTAGATAAAGTAAGCAGCTGACACTGCAAGGCCCAGGTAGCTGGCTCTAGCCGTGCCGACCCCGTAGGTTTCGTTAAACCATTCTTCAAACGCAGGTACGACAACATTCACTACCAGCTCGTGGGGAGGGTGCACGTATTTCTCGACTATGTCGCTTGGAAAACCTGTTTCAGGGTAGGGAGCGTATGAAACGTTGGCGAGCGCCATGGTGATTAGTTGCTTGTTCCATGCTGACTTTGGAGTGCAAACTTCAACCTTGTTGACCAGGTAACCGTAGAATCCCTCGCCCGCCGTAACGTTGAATGCGTATGTCCCGCTGGTTTCATTATAATTAACATTAACGCTGTAAACAGGCACTACTGTTTGATTTATGAAAGAGCCTAGCGTGAAGTTCACCGGGGATTCTAGTAGAAGGGTTTCCGTTATGTTGGAGTAGGTGATCCAGATCGCGTTGAGAAAGTAGAATGACCGGCACTCAACCGGTACTGAGACGCTCGGAGCGTCAGCTTGTAGCGGGGTTGCAAGAACCATTGCAAGCATGAGAATAAGCAGTAGTAGACGAGGCATGTTGAAACCCTTTTTACCTATTAATCGAATTGAAGATTATAAACTATTATCTGAGGTTGGTAGGGGTCTAGAGAAACAGGTTCTATACGGGACGGCTACATTATGATGTCAATGTACGTGTTCTTAACTATTGAGTCGTAAGCGTTTCTCACAGCCACGTCGGTTAACCCTACGGAGCCGCCTACCTCGAGCTGGTTTCTCTTATTGTTAGATATGATGCTTGCAAGGTAGACCGATGCTGCTGCAAGGCTGGCCGGGCTCTTCCCGCTCAAGTGAACCTCCTCCGTAGCGGAGAGGAGCTTATTGGCGAGGACCTCGACTTCAGATGGTAGCGAGAGTTTCTTAACGATAATGCTGACATATGTTCTCGGGTCATACTTCTGAGGCTCTATTTTAACGTCCTTGACTATTTCCCTTATCTTCCTGATACCCTCCCATAAGTCATCCATGCTGATCCCTACTTCCTGCGCGAAGGTCCTGGCCGCCTTAGGCTGGTTGTGGATCTTGTAAGCCAAGTAAAGCGCTGCGGCCGCAATTCTCCTGAGAGTTTTCTCCTTGTAGTTCATACCTCTAACCGTCTGGCTTGTCAGATCGGCAGCTGTTTCCTGAACACTTGAAGGAGGCTTCAAAATCTTTATCAGCTCGTTAAGCTCCGTCAACCCTTTCTTCACAATCCTGTTGGACTTGTCCACTCTGATATCGTAGTGCTTGGCAGCCCATGTCCTACCTGATTTAACATGCGAGAGAATGCTACCGGCGATCTCGGTTCCACCGACCCCGTGGTCGTGAACCCTGTTCGTGAACGCGCCGCTGTATCTTGGAGCTGAGTCCGTCTTCCCGCCTGATTCAAACCCGTTGTAAACAGGCTTCTCATCCAGTACTAGCCCGCAGCCTGCGCAGACCAGGGCGTTGAGGGATTCGTCGAAAACTATTTGAGTCGAGCCGCAGAACCTGCACACCGCTTTCACATAACTCACCTCCCGCTTCTCCTCCCACTCCGCCTAGGCCGCTTCTCGGGGGCAGGCTTGTAGTAGTAAAGGGTGCCTGGTTTAACATTTGAGGCGGTCTCGAGGTTTTCAAGCTTCACCACTATCCTCGGCTCCTCGACACGGCCGATCACGTCCACTATCTTCCCAATCCTTCTCATTTCCTCATCATACACTGTTAAGCCGA
This sequence comes from Thermosphaera sp., assembly GCF_059755995.1. Lineage (NCBI taxonomy): Archaea > Thermoproteati > Thermoproteota > Thermoprotei > Desulfurococcales > Desulfurococcaceae > Thermosphaera > Thermosphaera sp. The sequence continues at coordinate 9,520 of NZ_DBOUKL010000067.1, forward strand.
TAATTCTGGAGGCTTCTGGTGTCTCACATATTATGATAAGGTTGCCGTCGCGGGTAACCTGCTCTACGCGTCCAAGCTTTTTCAAAACTCTCCACCTAGGATCAGGTAATACCGTGGTATTATATCCCTCTGTTTTTATGCTTAAAAGGAATCCGTCCCTTGGATCTTTCTTGATACAAAGAGTATTTATTATTTCAAAGTTTAAAAAATTGTTTAAATCTAGACGTAATACTTATAGTATTAACTCTAGTGCTTTCTTGCCCTGCTCTCTTTAATCTCCGCGGCTATCTTCTTCAGCAGGTCTATCTTACCGTACTTCTTATCGACAACCACCCTGCCTTTAACCCACCACCTACCAGGGTATGCTTTATCGTTTTCAACAACAGGGTTCAGCCCTAGCTTAGCAGCAGCATTGTATATTTCCTCGATACTGGGCGAGGGAACGGCTGAGGAAGATGGAATCCTCTTCCCCTCGCTTCTCGAAAGGGTTGAGTCAATATACGCGGGGTAGAGGACTGTTTTCCTCCCGCGATACTCCCTGCTCAAAAAACGCTACCTCTACTTCTCGATGAGAACCCCGTTCAGCACTCCATCCTGCCCGGGCCTAGATGTTATCCTGACAAGCCCCAGCTCGGTCTTGACTATCGTGCCTTTCGAAATAATCTGGAACCTGGCGTTCTGAGGGTTGGACGGGGTTTCAACAACGCTGAGGATTTTAACCTTCCTGCAGGACTTCTCCTTCGGATTGTACACGTTTACGTAAAGCGCTTTCTTCACCCTGACCTTTACACTCCCCCCTCTCACCCTTACAATCCTCCTATCCTCCTCCCCAGCCAGAACCGTGAGGGTTGGGGGAGAACCCAGCTCACGCTTCCTCTTACCCCTGTGAACCCCTTTAACCCCTCCCGTAGGCTTCCTCAAATCATTACCCTGGTAAAACGACATGTAATCAGCCTCCTCAACCACTACTATTGAAAAATCCTTCATTCGTTTTTAAATATTGAGGTTTAAGCCTCCCTGGCCTATCCTGTTCTAGTTTCTTCAGAGGGCTCACACATGAACAATCCTTGACGAAACATCACGGATCTGAACCAACTCCACACAGTACTAAGCCATCCCTCAGTAGCATACGTTGTTGGATATAGCTTGAGCTTCCATGCGTAGCATTTCCTATTTTCATCATAATATATGGAAGCATGTATTTTACCACTAGACTCGGGATGCTCCTCGCCACGTGGAGTGAAGTATGCTATGAACTCACACTTACCCAGTATTTCAGCTAAATCCCCGTACTCACGTATGAACACACGCAACGGTTTAACTGATTCTACCGGAAGGTTCATCAGTGCATAAACTACATTATCGCACAACCCACCTGTATGTAGCTCGGAGTGAGCCTCAATCCATTCACCCTCTTTGGACATACATACCCCTCCCGAAAGGATTACTCCTCCAGTTTACGTCGATATCTGCACCACCATCATATGTTGTTATTTTAAGAATTTATCCTTTTCCTTTTCCCACTCTTTCTAATCTTTTCTATCACTGAACTTTAGGTTGGAAAACAACGATTTAAGTCTCGAAAAGTCTGATAGAAAACAAATCCGTAACCCTAATAACATAAACCCAAAGGTTTTGGAGAAGTAAGCATGTAAGTAAAATTGAGCAAAGAATGATGTAGAGATCATTTTAAATCGCAATTCTCAAGCAGCTCCGTAATAGGGCAAAGTCTTAATTAAAACTTTATCAAAACCCTTGTTGACTTAAATTTCGGTATAATGGGGTCAGTGTCGTGTTTCAAGTTTTGCTTTATTGAATGATTTCATTTAAGGCAATTCCAGGAATTATTGCTTCAATGATTGTCTCCTCAGCCATGAAGGCCGGGTCGATACCATTCCAGTACAAATCGTTATTCATGTTGATAAAGCCGATGGCCATTATTTTATCAATAAATACAACGCTTTATAACCGCTTAAAACTTATGGAGAGTCGGTTGACAAGAAGAAGTATGGATATGGAAAATGGAGCATTTAACGGAAGGCTTTGAGCGAGCAATCCAAGACGTAATTTATGGGATTATCGGTTCAGTACTTGTAAATTCATTATTGGTGTCGCTTTCATATGAATGGATTATCAATCTTATTAACGCACTCGCTACTATCTCGTTAGTAGAAGCAATGCGTTACTGGGGCAAAATCTACCTACTGGGCTGGATCATTGGGATGGTGATAATGTTTCAAGCTGGAATTTTAGATCGGTTTGATATCTTCGCCATATTAATGGGAATTTACTTATTGGTGAGGGGACTTACAAAATTAACATCAAAATCATAGAAAACTTGCTTGATAACATCTTCTGATCAAATGTCATTCTTCTTTACTCTCCAAGGCTTTTTTCAATGAATCAATCTTACTTCCAATCCAGAATAACCCTATACCTATGAGGGATGCTATTCCGAAGATAAGTAGGATTAGCGAGATCAATCCATCCGCTAGATTCCCATTATTAATGAATTTGGCGAGCATGGCGAAGCCGAAGCTGAAGAGGAGGATTGGCGGGATCAGCCAGAACGTCATGTCCGACTCATCCCTTTTATCCTCCGAACCCATTTTACCACCGGTTCCTCCGTTATTCTGGTCGTTTCAAATGATTATTAGGCGGCTGAACTTTATATTCCTTACAGAAAGAATAAGAATTAGGAAGGATCCTTCTCGTGGAGTACCCTGCCATTATTTTCCCTGTCTCCCAGAGCGCTCGCTATTATGAATGGTGCAGGAGCCTGGCGCACGGATCCACGTGTCCCATGGCGATTTGTCTAGTGATTCCCAGGCTCAATAGCGCGTAAACCATGCCTCCAGGGTGAAGCCTGTTTATAATAATCCTGGGTAATTATGGTTTATTGAGGAGTAAGGGTTGAGCGGGAAGAAGCTTAGGCTTGAAGCAATTACTCTTAAAGCTGGGAGGAAGCTGTTGAAGCCTTTCTACAAGGTTTACGAGAAGTGGCTTTGGTTGCAGATAAAGAACGGCCCCTTCCCCGAGCACGTGGGCATTATCCCGGATGGCAACAGGAGATGGGCTAGGAAGGTTGGGCTGGATCCTGCGGAGGGGCATTTGTTCGGTTACGAGAAGATAAAGGAGACTCTGCGCTGGATATGGGATTTAAACATTAAGCATGTAACAATCTATGCGATGAGCACTGAGAACTGCAAGCATAGGCCTCCCGAGGAGAGGGAGAGGCTTTTCGAGCTGGCATTCAAAGGGCTTAACGAGCTGAAAAACCTTAGCGAAATCCACAAGCACAGGGTAAGGGTGAGGATAATAGGGGACTACTCCCTGGTCCCCAACCACCTTATCACTGCTATAAAGGAGCTCGAAGAAGAGACTAAGGATTACGACAACTACACCTTGAACATAGCGCTATGCTATGGAGGCAGGCAGGAAATCCTGGACGCTATTAAGAAGATAGTGAGCGATGTCGTGGAAAACAGGCTTAACCCGAGCGATATTACGGAAGAAGTCTTCAAGAAATACCTTTACACTACCGGCTCCCCCGACCCAGACCTCATAATAAGGACAAGCGGGGAGGAGAGGATAAGCAACTTCCTCCTGTGGCAGTCAGCCTATAGCGAGCTGTACTTCTGCGATGTCTACTGGCCCGAGTTCAGGAAGATAGATTTCTGGAGAGCTATTAGAAGCTACCAGTTCCGTGAGAGAAGGTTTGGAAGGTAGGTTAAAACCCTTTACTCGGATTCGAAATCCTCAGGCTCCCCATACAGGATTTTAAGCTCCTCGAAAGTGAGCTTACCACCCTTCCTCAGCTTCTCCATAACCTCCTGCTTCTTCGCATCTATAATCTGAGTAATCCTGGACTTCTCCAGCTCCTTGTGAAGCTGGGTCAGCTTCTCCCTGATCTCGCCCTGCTTCCTCACAAGCTCATCGATGGTTGCCGAGAGCTTGTTCACCTGTTCCTGCTTCTCATTAATCACTGTTTTCAGCTCTAGATTCCTTTTAACAATCTCATCTATCCTGCTCTTCAACAAGTCCCTCTCCTGCGACAGCTTGTTGATTTCTTCGCGAAGGTTGCTCAGCTTCTTCGATAAGTCCTCGACTTGGATTTTAAGGCTTGAAACCAGGGCTTTCATTTCAAGAGTACTGTTCTTCTCCTTCCTCAATGCCTCGGCTTTAGCCAGGAGCTCGCTAAGCCTTTTAATCTTGTTAATAATCCTGTTCTCTTCTTCAAGAGTCAAAACCTTTGTCTGCAACTGCCATTCAAGACGGTTTATCTCCTCCCTAAGGATAGATGTTGGCGTCCTAGCCTCCTTCTCCATCTCACGTATCTGAGTATTCTTCGCTCGTAAAAGCTCAACCAGCTCTCTCAGCTCAGCAAGCCTTGCCTTCTTCTCATTAGCCAGGTTTTTGAAGCTCTCTATTAGCTCCCGCCTCTTGGACACGATGGATTTATACTTTTCCCTCAAACCCGGGAGGTCGTTGAGCAACCTGGCTCTCTCAGCACGCAACGTCTTAAGCTCTTCAATTATCCTTGCTCTTTCCTCCTTCGCTTCCTTAATCCTTTCCCTAATACTGTTAAGCTCCGCGGTTAAAGCCTCTATTTGAGATCTTATCGTGGATGACTCCATCAAACTACTCATCCATCACAGTTTCTTCAGTATGATTCTAGCGTCAACAGCCATGGCGGAGTCAGGGTAGGCCATGACCGGGTTTAAGTCTATGGATTCGATCTCTGGATTCTCCTCTAAGAGCTTGGAGGTTTTCACGATCATTTCAGCGATAGCCTCCTTGTTCACCGGTGGCTGACCCCTGTACCCTTCCAGGATCTTGTAGGATTTAATCTCCCTGATCATCTCCAATGCATCCTCCATCCTAATCGGTGAAACCCTGAACGAGACGTCTTTCAAGACTTCGACGAAGATTCCTCCCAGGCCGAACATTACCACTGGGCCGAATATTCCGTCTCTAACGCCGCCGATTATTACTTCAAGCCCCTGGGGGGCCATCCTGTACATTAATACTCCAACCAGCCTGGCATTCGGAGCTTTAGATCTCACCGTCTTCAACATCTCGTCGACAGCGCGTCCCACTTCCTCAGGGGATTTAAGGTTTAGCTTAACTCCTCCAACATCGCTTTTATGGCTTATGTCAGGAGACACTATTTTCAGCGCAACAGGGTAGCCTATTTTATCGGCGAGGCTTTTAGCCTCCTCGCCGTTGCGGACCACGACCACGTCTGGAGAGTTTATTCCATAGTATTTTATAACCTGGAATGCTTCGTGCTCTAACAGCTTAGTCCTACCCTCGTTCAACGCGTTTTCAATGATTTCCCTCGGAGTCAATTCTAATCACACCTCTTCTTTATCATGCTATAAGTATATAACGCTTTTAGGGCTTTCGCAGCTCTCTCGGGCGATTCGAAAACAGGTATTCCACCGGATTCCAGTTTCATAGAGATCTTCTTGGCTTCTTCACCACCTATGGCAATTGCTATTATTGGCTTACCATACTTGTTCCTCGACTCTATCAAGTAGTCGGCTAGCAATCCCCTAATACCTGGAACCTGTGGGAGAGCTACAACAACCACAGCGTCAACATCGTTTCGAGGCAGAATCTTCTCCAGAACCTTCATATATCTCTCATCGTCAGTGTCACCTGTCAGGTCGATGGGGTTTTCAACAATGCAGTGAGCTGGGAGAATACTTCTTAACTCCTCCTTTAAATCAGGAGGCGTCCGCGGCATTTCAAAACCCTGCGTGGTCAACGCGTCCGTCAACATTACTCCAACACCTCCTGCATCCGTTACAACGTAAACCCTATTACCATTCATCAAGGGCTGGGTTAGGAATACTTTGGCAATATCCATGATCTCATCAAAGGATTCAGCCTCAATCAGCCCTGCCTGCTTTATCGCCGACCTGTAGAGGCTGTAGTCTCCTGCGAGAGCAGCGGTGTGGCTGGCCGCAGCCATGCTACCCCTGCTTGTTTTACCTGCCTTATAGATGACTACCGGCTTAACCTTGACGAGCTCCCTCGCTGCTTTAATGAACTCCTTACCCCTACTGGTCTTCAAACCCTCCAGATACATCAAAACTATCTTCGTCTTATCATCCTCGGCGAAAAACCTCAGCAAGTCGACATCGTCAACATCCACCTTGTTCCCGTAGCTCACAGCTCTTGAAACCCCGATGTTGTTGTAAGCCATCCAGTCAATAATTGCTGACGCGAAAGCCCCGCTCTGGCTGATGAATCCAACATGGCCTTTAGGAGGCCTCTTCATTTTTTCCTCGGGAAGGAAGAACGTGTCAACCCCGCTCCAGTTGTCAAATATTCCTATGCAGTTAGGGCCGATAATCCTGATCCCGTACTTCCCCGCTATCTCCTTTACCTTCTCCTCAAGCATTTCTCCCTGGGGAGTATTGGTTTCCCTGAAGCCCCCGCTTATGATTACAACAGCCCTGGTGCCCTTGGCACCGAGCTCCTCCAGGACGGATGGCACGCCCGGCGCCGGTATAACTATGACCGCAAGATCTGGTGCTTCAGGAATCTCTGAAACACTCTTATAGCATTTCAACCCCATTATCACATCGTAATTCGGGTTGACAGGGTATATTTTCCCGTTGAATTTTTTCAAAAAGTTCTCAAGTATCACCTTCCCAACTTTTCCCGGCTTATCGCTCGCGCCTATTATGGCTACCGATCCCGGGTTGAAGAATTTGTCGATCATATTCTCAACCTTTAATCAATCATTTGAAAACAGATTATCGTGGGTTCAAGAAAATAAATGTTAAAGCTATAGGAAAGGGTTGGGCTCCTCGGTAAAGTAGTCTTCCCCTCCAGCCATAACCCTTTGAATGCTCGCATACAAATCATCAAAGCCCTCCCCTGAGCTGTTGGAAACCGGGACTGATTCAAACGTGTACAGTTTTTCAGCTAGACTGTAAACCTCCTCGGAAGACCACATGAGGTTGGCCTGAGCATCTTCCACA
>NZ_DBOUKL010000068.1:0-28299 GCF_059755995.1 Thermosphaera sp.
GTACTGCGGCCAGCTCGTCGATCACCTCCTCATATACCGCCAGGATCTGTGTTGCAACGCTTGGAAGCGTCACCCCCAGTATCCTGGCCGGGTTCTCAGCCTTAAGGCTTGCGTAAACCATGAGAGCCCCCGCCAGCTCGAGAAGCTCGATCCTCCTGGTGTCAATGGATGTTGAGTATTCGAAACCGATCAATTTTAGAATACTGTTTTTAACGTAATCCGGCGGCGCCTTAACAGTGTTCTGCAGTGTTCTAACCAGGTCGGTCAGCATAGGCTTCCCCGAGTCGGTGAAGAAGTCGGCTGCCTGAAGCTTCTCAACAGGCCTCCCCCTGGATATGTTCTTCAACAACTCCTCAACCCTGTCGCGAACCCCTGTGTACCCGGGGATGAACGGGTTGAGGGTTCTGGTGAACGCCTTGGAAAGCCCAACCCTCCTATGCCCCCAAAGCCTGAAGCTCAGCTCGGAAGATATCTCGCCGCCTTCTAGAAGACTGTTCAAAATATTCTTCTCAACCCCTTTGAAGCCCTCTCCCCCCGTGTCAAGCCCCTTGTAAACCCCGGCTGTAACGGCGAGGATCTTGTCCCACTTGTCAACGCCGAAGTACTCGTCCAGCACGCTAACCACTGTACCGGTTAAACCACTATCTCTCGCCGGCTCCAGGACAACCTGGCTTGAGGGTTTAACAGGCTTCAGGTTAAGAAGCAATGCTGGCTCCCCGGGCTCGTCGATTATTCTCTTCAAGTCAAAACTTACCTTAACATCGTAGCCATGCTGGGAAAGGTTTTTCAAAAGAATGGCTGAGGCGAGCAAGGAGTCAATGTCACTGCTGGGGATTATCCTGAAGCTCTTCTCGCGCTGTATAAAGTTTATGAGCACTTCCCTGCCCAAGCCACTGCACCAGCTGTTTAAATATTGTGCTTGATTAATAATAAGGATTAGGCTTCGGGACAAGGGTGGGATGGAAAAAAAGACCTAGAGCTGAAGGGCAGGTTTTGATTTAACCTTGAAGCGGTATTTCCAGTAGCTCCTCGTAGGTTTTAAGGCTGAACACCTTGATCAGCCCGGGAGAGATAGTGTATAGCTCACCGCCAACGTATACTGTGCGGACGCAGGACTGGTGCGGCAGTACGGCGTCAACCCTTAACTCATCACTGCTATACTTGATCACGAGGGCTCCGCTTGACATGCCGCCCCCGCCGTAGCTTGCGAAGGGTATTAAAACAAGCTGTCTCTCAGGGTGCACGGTGACAGCGTGGTGGTCGTATAGGGCTTGCGACCACGTCGACGGAAGGTTGATCTTGAATATCTCGCTCATGTTAACAGGGTCTGTAACGTTGAACAGTGATATTTTAAGCCACCCATCCTCAACCCCTATGCCGAGGAGCCTGCCAGGGCTTAACGGGTGGAGGTATTCGCTGAACCCGGGTATTTTGAGGAAGCCTATAACGGACGGGTTGTCCGGGTCTGAAACATCTATTGCGAACAACGGGTCTACCTGCCTGAAGGTTACGAGGAAGAAGATGCTACCGATCAGTCTCGCAGAGTATATTCTCTCACCGGGGGCTAGATTTCTCAGGGACCCAACCACGCTGAGGCTGTTCAAGTCTACGATGAACACGCTGTTGTCCATCATAGTGTTGCTCCAGCCCACGTAGAGGGCGCCTGTCGTGTTTTTAAACGAGGATTCAGTTATCCCCTGGTTCTCATAGTATATTGTGTATACAACGGGGAGGAAGTCAGCCGTAACCGTGTAATTGGTCTCTGTTGTAGCGGTGATGAAGAATTCTCCAGCCTCCTCCATGGCGAACTGGTCTAGCAGTAATCCTGGGATAGTGAAGGATCCTTTCAACCTTATTGAGAGACCGTTAACGGTGAAAACATGGAACGTTGTCTCATCTCTCCTAGGCTCCGCGTTAACCCTGGAGACAGCCTCGTCGAGAAGCCTCCTTCTAGCGTTATCGCTTAGGCCTGACAAGTACTTGTTAATCTTCTCGTAAGCCCTATCAACCAATCCCTGGTTCAGCAGGTTTAAAACCTCACCCTTCTGCTCAGGAGGCATGTGCTCAGCGATCGCTTCAAGCACCATGGCGTAGGCCTCAGCGAGCCATAATGGCTTCTCGCAGGCGATGTAGAGATTGCTGAGAGACATGTAGAGCCAGCCGCCGCTCCTAATAAGGAAGGTGTAGGTCGTGTAGGCGAGTTCCTCGAGATCGACTACGAGTATTACAACGTATGCATCAGGATGCTGATCCACTACTGCAAGGGTTTCAAGGGGCACGGGCTTCCCGTTCACGTAGGGGATGACGGGCTCGTATATGTTGGTGTTCGCTACAAGGTACAGGTAGTTGTCGAGAAGCCTTGAGCTGAGCATGTACCCTGTCACGGAAACCTTCCCGAGGAGCACGGGGTTTTCAGGGTTTGTGAGGTTGTAGAAGTAAACAATCAGCTTGGGTGCTCCAATAGGCGGTGCTAAATACTGAACCGTTTCCACGCCCTCATAGTAGTATCCGTAGGATTCGGCGAGAACAACAAGCTTCTCCTTGTAAAGGAACAATCCCCTAACGCCTGTCTCAAAAGCGATCACAGACTCGACAGCCTTTTCCAAAGTGCTTACTACGAAAACCTTGTTCCCTGAGACAACAACCACGAGCTCCCCGTTGGTTTTTACAATATCAGGCTCGTCAACCCCTTCAACCTGAACGTTGGTTTTAGAGGCAGGCTGGGACCCCGCACCACCGCCCGACTCCTCTCTCATCGCTATTAACGGCCCGTAAAGCGGCCCCGGGTACCACTTGTTCACGGCTAAAACCTTCTCCAAGAAGTCTGCTAGCTCGTCATAGCTGCTGAACTTTTTCAACCCTTCAAGATTGTACGTAGGGGGTGCTCCCCCTGGGATTTGAGTCGTAGTTGTGGTGAAACCCCCTTCGCTTAGGAATCCTGTCATCAACGGGGGTATGGAAGCACCGACCAACACTGCTGCGAGCGCAAGGGTTATGAAAACATGTTTTCTCAAATCAACCACCTGTTTACCATTAATGCTTACGGCTTGATAACTCCATGGTTTGAACACTTGTGTTCAGGTTTTAGAACAATCCTGGTTGAGAGATCGCTTATAATGGATGAATCAGTAATTAATTGTTGAATGGGCGCGGGTTAATGGATTCAAGTAGCGAGGACTTGAGCGGCACAGCGCTGAGAATATATGTTTACCTTTTAGAGTCGCGGGAGCCCAGGGGTGTCAGGGATGTTGCGAGAGCTCTTAACGTACCTGTCAGCAGCGTCTTCTACCATTTGAAAAGGCTTGAGGAGCTGGGCGTGATCACCCGGGCCCGCGAGGGCTACGTGATCGCTAAGGCATTACCCCTGGAAGGCTATGTTATCCTCTGGAGAAGGCTCATCCCCAGGCTACTCATATATTCAATGTTCTTCCTAGGCATTGCCATAGGGCAGTCATACTTGATTGTTGCGGCCCGGAGGGCGAGCCCTGAAAGCATTGTAGCGTTGATCACGAGCATAGCGGCTTTCACGATCCTCCTTGTCGAAGGATTAATCATGAGGCACAGGCTCAGGGCTGGTTAACGATTCGTGGAGGGTAATTATATTTAAACGTTAGGATAAGGCTCTAGGGGGTGTGCTGATGAGCCTGCGAGGGGATACTGAGAGTTTGAGAAGGCTCCTGGAGGAGAAAGGCGTCTGGCACAGGCTGTACGAGTTCCCAGAGCATACTGCAACAGTTGAGGCAGCTGTTAAGCAGCTAGGCGTGGATCCAGGCAGGATTGTTAAAACGCTCGTGCTGGTTGACGAGGAGGGTAAGCCCCTGGCGGCAATCATCCCTGGCAATAAGAGGTTGAGCCTCGACAAGCTTTCAAGCATTACTGGTAGAAAGCTCAGGCTGGCCAGGGCGAGAGAGGTTGAAAAGGCGACGGGATACCCTGTTGGAGCGGTCCCGCCCGTTGGGCACGGTTTGAAAACCTATGTCGACAGGGAGGTGTTGAACAGGGAGACGGTGATCGGGGGCGGTGGTAGCACTCACTCCCTTATAGAGTTGAAGACCAGGGATCTACTGGCTCTAACCCAGCCCGTCGTCTCCGATATTGCCGAGTAGTCTTCGCTGAAAAACGTTTTATCCATGGAGGCATAATATATTATGTGGGGTGTTGAGCATGTATCAGGATTCTGAGCTTGAAAAGCTTAAGGAGAAGCTTAACGAAATGCTAGCCCTCTCCGAGGAGCTCCAGCTGTTCATGAAGTTCGTTGAGACAGCTGAATCCAGCAGGGCCCTCGACAAGAAGACAAAGGAGCTTATCTCGCTCGCCATAGGAGTAGTCATCAGGTGCGAGCCATGCATCATGTGGCACATGGAGGAGTGCTACAAGGCTGGTGCGAGCTTTGAGGAAGTGCTCGACGCTTTGAAAACAGCAGTGGTCATGGGAGGCGGCCCGGCATTAGCGTATGGTGTTAAAGCCTACGAACTCGCGAAGAAATACTACGGAAGGTAGTGCTCAACGCATTTACGAGGCCTCCCCGAGAATTCACGCTTTATTGACTAGTACTCAACCAGGTAGATGGTTATACACTTCATTAAAATATTAAGGCTGGTATGGAGTAAGGTGTTGTGCTTGCAGAAGGCCAAGGTACTAACTGCTGTAACTCTAGCTTTGATCCTCACAGCATCGATCACTGTTATTGCAAGCCGGGATTACATCATGGATTTCAGCGACAGCCTCGGGGACAGTAAGTAAGCACTTGGATTCACGGACATATTAGCTGTCGGATACGGGTTTAACGGAACGCACGTAGGCTTTAACATAACCGTTACCGGCAATATCCCCCTCCCCTCTGAAGCTACCTACTTCTACGGAGTGTTGGTAGATAGCGATAATGATTCTTCAACAGGTCTTGAACACAGGACAGGTATCGGGGCAGACTACCTTTTGGAAGCATATATCGATGGCACCACCGTGTCGAGCCCGGTTGTTAAGCTATACAAGTATGTAGGTGGCGGCTCAACATGGGATTGGGAGGAGGCGGGTAGTGCGGAGGTATCAGCTAGTGTTTATGCTAAAACAGTATTAAACGACACGTTAGAGGTTGTGGTCGGCAAGAACTACTTAATCCCGCTCGCCGGGGGAATAAGCTTCACAGTCTACATTAGCAACGACACTGTGAGATGTGATTACGTCTCCGTGAAACCGGGCAGTGGAGGGCCTGTCCCCATCCCGGAGCCTGCTTTACTGGTGGTTGCACCTGTGATAGTAGTTGTTTCAGCGATTCTCCTGTTATTCACCAGGGATAGGTTGTAGTTTATCAATCATCGAGGCCTGGGCAAGTATTTGAGGTCTTTAACAACCTGCTTCTCACAACCGCTTTATCAGTGACAACATTGTAAGACTTGAAAAACCCTGCCGATCGAAACCGAGACTAGAAGCGATGAGAAAAGACTGAGGGAAGATGTTTCGAGGTAAAGCATTCCTGCACACGTTGTGAAAGCTTTGTCTTAACGATTCTTAAACGAGTGGTTAAGACCTCGCGCTCAAGCCTGCCTGCTCTCGAAATATATTCTCTCCTCGCAACTGTCCGCGTATGGTCTTATATGCTCGTAGTTTCTCTCGAAAACCAGCTTAGGGTTCAGTTTTTTAAGCACGTACTTGCAGACGGGTTCCGAGACTATTCTACAGGAAACCCTTGTGTCAACCCTTAATCTCTGCGAGAGCTCGAGTATTGGGCAGGGATTCCTACACCTTGTCACCAGCTCGTTATCGCTTAGCCTGACAATCTCCACGTGCTTTTCATCCAGCATTAAGAAGTTGAGGTAGAATAGTTTGAGAACATCGCTCATTGATGAAGCCTTGCGGGGTCTCAGAAGCCATAGCACAGCGTATGCTTGGAAAACATTTCTAGCAAGGTTTAAAACAATCCTTGCAAGCAACTCGGGTTTAGACAGGTAGTGTTCACCTATTCTACCGAACAGGTTGTGTTAAATATTTTAAGGTTTGGGGAGAAATAAGATAATACACTACCCTGCATGATCGAGGTGGCTTCTACGTCTGACTCCCGCGAGTATTCGGAGATCGAGAAGTACCTTTACTATCCCGAAACCGAGGAGCGAAGGCTCTACAACGTGGGCTTCCTCAAGATAATAGCCGTAGCCCTAGTGCTCGCGAGCGTTGTAGGTGTTTTCGCCGCGGCACGGTACTCGCCCATCCCGGTTGTAAGGATCAGCGATGTCCAGGGCAACGTGTTAATGAACTACGCGACATTTTACGTTGAAGGCGTTGTCGTGGAACCTCCTCGAGTGGATTACTCAGGAGGGAAGCTGAGGATTACGGTAACCGTTAACGATAACTCAACACCTGTGAGCCTATCAGTCTACGCTTACGACCCTCTAGCATCCGAGATGATCAAGGCTCGGAAAATACCTTTCATAGGGGACAGGGTGAGGCTTCTCGTCCAGTTGAGGGTGAGGGAGGATTACGCATACGCTTACCTCCAGGATCTGAGAGGTGTTGAAATACTTGAGAGACCCGGGAGCGGTGATGGAAAGGTTTACGTGGACTCGCTAGACGGCATCCCCGAGTACTCGTATGTTTGCGCACAGGGCTTGGTTAAAAGCCCCCGCAATGTTTCATCGGGACTGCTCTTCGACGTTGCAACCTCTAGGGATACTGTGACGGTTCTAATACCAACAATAATAAGCCATGTCTACGGGGATGACGCTGCCCCGGTTTTATCAGCCATCTCAGCCGGGGGAGTCCCCGTGGACGTCTGCGGAGTGGTCTACTACTATAGGGGTACTTCACCAGAGATCGTTGTCCGCGAGCTCGAGGATGTTAATATAGGAGTGGTACCCGTGGCTGAAACAGTGAGCTTCGGAGACCTGGTGTTTAACACAGCCCTCTACGAGGGGCAGACGGTTAGGACGCAGGCAAGATTCGTAGGAGTCTACTGCGAGGCTTTCGACGACCCGTGCAGGCTTGTCTTCGAGGATGTGGAGGGCCAGGGTATTACGGGAGACATTATGATGCCTAAGGCTCTCATGGCAACCGCCATAGACCCGTGGAGCGTGGGCTCCGGCACAGTGTTCAACTTAGCCGTTAACGTAATCAACTCAACGTACATGGTCGCGTATGCTGCAGACCCAGTGGAGGTTGCACCCCCGTTTGAAACCAGCAGTGTTGAGGAAGCCCTCTCGCAGGAGAGGGGCAGGATTATCGTTCTGAGAAACGTGACCGTCTCGTCATCAAGCACGACAAGCGGTGGTAGCTGGAGGATTTACGTGAGCGATCCATCAGGCTACAACATACTCGTGTTTGTGCCGTCGACAGTGGCTAATTCGATGGGGTTTGAAATCCCGGCGAAGGGCACTTACATCTCGGTCGCCGGCTACAGGCATGTCTACGGTAGCACGGACGAGATCGTTGTCTACACTGTGAACGGGGTTACCGTTGAGACAGCCCCGCCACCGCCGCCTCCGCAACCCCCTGCCTTCATCGAAATAGACATTAGGAGTGTGCCAGGCTACGTTGGCTCCAACGTCTCGTTCACAGGCCTCTTCTACGCGATACGCTACGACAGCTCCCAGAGAATATACTATGTCGAGGTGAGGTCGAGCGATGAGGGCTTCTCGGTCAATGTTTCCATGAACAGGACGCAGCTTATATCCTTCCTTGACCCGGCCACGGTGGGTTGGAAATCGCTCATAAGGATCAACGGCACTGTTAAGTCAGATAGCCTTGTCGAGTACGTGTACGGTGAAGTGGTCGAGCTCAGGAATCCGTTGACAGTTACTGTTCAGGAAGCCCTGGCACAGCCTTTAGGCAGGCCCCTGGTAGTGCTCAACGCCACCGTGGTGGGCTCCAGGGTTTTATCAGGAAACAACTGGGAGATCAACATAACTGATCCAACAGGCGCTGTTATAACAGTGTTCATACCTTCTTCAACCGTCAGCGATCTCGGAATGTCCTCACCACCGTCTAACGGATCACTGGTCAAGGTCGCAGGTTACAGGGATGTCTACGGTGGTAAGCAGGAGATCGTGGTGATCTCAAGGAACGGTTTCGTAGTTCTCGGGTAGGTGCAGGATTATGGAGGCTTTAATCAACCCTGTGGAAGTCTTGACATGGGGTTTAACGGGCACGTTCCTCGGCCTACTGCTGTCGTGGATACCGGGTCTCCACATCTTCAACCTCCTAGTCCTAGTGTTCGCCCTGGCCCCGGGGTTCATAACCTCCAACATCTACGCTCTCCCATATTTCGCCCTCGGCGCTGTAGTAGGGTTCTCGTTCGCCAGCTCCATTGCTTCAACATATCTCAGTGTTTCAGACGAGTCAATGATGCTTATGCTTTTCCCGTCGCAGAGGTATCTGCTAGCGGGTAGGGGTCACAGGGCTGTGCTGCTCTACCTGATCGGCGCGTTGACAGGGGCGGTTTTCCTCGCAGTGTTCATGGCAACAATCGGCGTTTACGCAATGCCCGTGATATATAATCTTTTCAGCCCATACTACTGGTTCATCCTGCTGGCAATAATTGTCTTTATGTTCATGAGCGAGTACCCTAAGGAAGCCGACCATGGGAGGACGCCTAGGGAGAAGCTGTGGCTTGCTTGGAGGCAGGTTCTAGGCGGGGTACTAGTGTTCTTCGCATCAGGCATACTGGGCTTCATAGCTTCATACTCGGGTCTTCTAAGGATTGAAGCAGCGTACGCTAGGCTAACACCCTTGTTCATAGGCTTCTTCGGCTTCCCATGGGTTCTGAGAAACCTTATCTCCAGGAGGAGCATTCCCAGGCAGGATACGAGGGATGTTGTGGAGACAGCTCCAGGCGCCGTCGTAAATGGGAGTGCATCCGGGATAATAGGGGGAGGGATAGCCGCATTCTTCCCAATAATAACAGGGGGGATGGGAGCGCTGGTTGGGGGGCACATGGCGAGTAGCAGGGGCGACGACACCTTCCTGATCAGCCAGGGAGCTGCTAGAACAGTATACTACACGGGCGCCCTCTTCTTCCTCTTCCACCCAACCATGAGGATAACCAGGGGCTCGGTTGCATGGCTTGTGGGAGGGGTTTACACGCCTAAGACATGGGCCGAGTTCTACGCTGGAGCAGCCTTCATCATCCTAGCAGCAGCCGTCTCCTTCGTAATCACCCTGTACTTGTCAAAAGCCGTGGCACGCCTTTTAACCAGGATCAGCTACGTCTACATATCCGCTGCCACCCTAGTGTTCCTCATAAGCCTCGTCTACTACTTGACAGGTCCCGTGGGCCTGGTTTTAATGCTTGCGGCAACAAGCGTTGGCTTCGCGGCAATGGTCTTCAACACGAGGCTGAGCTACTGCCTAGGCTCCCTAATCCTCCCCGTTCTCGCAAACACCATGGGGTTCGCCGGCTTTTTCCTTGAACTGCTCGGGCTTGGTGGTTGAGGATGAGAGGGTGGACGCACTACTTGTCCGGATTAGCCATGGCAATGTTCTTCCCGCCCCTGCTCTCAGACCTTGTCAAAGGAGTCATGTGGCCGGTTCTAGCAGGGGTTTCAGCATACCTGCCGGACTTCCTGGATTTCAAGTTCAAGAAGTTTCTGTGGAGAGTGGACTACCTTGTGGATCCCGCCCCGAGGGATCCGTTGAGAAAACTCTCCCCCAGGAGGATAAGGGTTAGCGAGCTCTCCCAGGGCTTGAGATGGAGGCTTTACTATCTTGAGGGAAGGGTTGAGGATATGCTGGAGGAGAGGGAGGGTTATGCGAGGTTTAAGCTAGC
The DNA here is from genome assembly GCF_059755995.1 of Thermosphaera sp. Lineage (NCBI taxonomy): Archaea > Thermoproteati > Thermoproteota > Thermoprotei > Desulfurococcales > Desulfurococcaceae > Thermosphaera > Thermosphaera sp. The sequence continues at coordinate 9,755 of NZ_DBOUKL010000068.1, forward strand.
GGATGATACAGGCTCGGTGATCGTGGTCGCTAGGGACGGGGATTACGAAAAGCTTAGGAGAATGCTCGGGTCAAGCATTCAGGAGCTGGCGGCATCAGGTAAGACGGTGAGGATACCGGGCTACCTGGAGGTGGACGAGAACGGCGCCATATACTGGAATGTCGCGGATGCTCCCCACTCTCAGTATGTTGCCGAGGCTGTTGCGAGAGCTATTGACGAGGCTTACGAGACCGGGAGGATGGTAACTGTTAAAATACATAATATAAGGATGCCGGGGGACTTCTACAGGAGGTTCCTAATCCAGTACGACTCCAAGAACAGGAGGATAATCGTTCACATGGGCCCGCTGGTCTCCACTGGAGGCTTACCCCTCGAGGGGACAGAGCCCCCTGAGTACAGGAGGATAGGGGTTGCGGAGACGAAGCATGCTTTCAGGAAGGTCTACGTTAGGCCAACAGTGATAGATGCTTTCTCAGGCCCCGAGATAGGTTATGAGAAAGTGGGGGATGTTGTGGAAGAAGTGTTTATACCGTGGCACAGGGGTTTCTCCCACAGCTTAACGGCGAGCGTGGTGATCGGCGGGATCATAGGGCTTGCAACCCTGGCACTAGGCTACGCTAACTGGTTCTACCTCGCAGTAGCGTCAATGTTGGGCCACGCGATGCATGTACTGGAAGACCAGCTGGGCTTCATGGGCTCGGTCCTATTCCCGCCGTTGACGAAGAGGAGGATACCTGGGCTGATGCTGGGGCCGAGCAGGCAGGGCTTGATAAACTTCGCGACAAACTGGCTGATGCTAGCGCTGGCTGCTTGGAACGTGAACAGGTTCATGCCCGAGATCTCTCCCGGCATGCCCAAGCCGATAGAGCTGTCCAACACTCTCCCCGTTACACCAGCGGCAGGGGATGCCCTGCTACTCCTCCTACTAGCACTCCCAGCCATCGCGATCTACGCGTGGGGCGTGCTGGATAGGAGAAGGTTCCTCATAAAGCAGAAGGAGAGGCTTGAGGAGGAGAAGGCTAAAGAGGCTGTTGAGGAAGCTTACGAGGAGGTTGGAGGATACTAGGCACCATAGCCAATACTACGTAGTCAACTCCTCCCATTATCATGCAGCATTTTTTAAAACCCCATGATGATGGAAGGGATTCAGTTGCTTGTGAAACACTAGCTTAAACAATGGATTCGAAGAGGGATTTTCAACGAGACTGTGGTCAATACATCCGAAATACCTGGATAGGATAGGGCTGGTAGCACTGTGGGGGGAGGGCTTGCTAGCAAGACGTGTTCTCCAGGGATTGACCAAGGGTTACAGAAACCACCCCCAGCTTGCAAGGTTTAAGAAGTATGAGAAACCCCTGGACCTGATCGACGCATACCTCTACCAGGTCTACCTGGAAGCTTGCGCGAGAGGCTACAGGTTCAGCCTTTCAAAGATCAGGGTGGTCGAGCTCCATGAAGCAGTAGAGGTAACCCGTGGACAGCTCATTTACGAGTTCAACCACTTAATTAGAAAGCTTGAGAAACGCGACAAGGCCTGGCTTGAAAGAATTAGAGGAGTAGACCCGAGTAGCATTGAAGCCAACCCTGTTTTCAGAGTTGTTGAAGGCGACGTAGAGGAGTGGGAGAAAAGCAATAATAAAAGACTGAAAGACTTCACATAAGAGATTACCGGGTTACTCATTTCAATGGTTTAAAACCGGCATTTTCCAATATCCATCGAATTATGTTAATTGAAAATGAGTAAATAACATTTGTGAAGTGATTGTTTAGACGGGATGAACATGTTAAATGGTATACTCCCGTGTACATGGTTCTGAGCGTTTAAATATCTCTCCATAGTGTAAAAATTGTTTAAGTAGTTGCGAAGAATGCGGTGGTGTATTTGAGTGTCCGGTAAAATATTGATTCTACACGCTTCTCTCAATGTTCTCGGAGGCGGGGAGTTGCTTGTACTTAGGCTCTCGCAGGCGTTGATAGAGCAGGGTTTCGACGTTGAAATATGGACTCAGACTCCTGTTGAAGATGAGAAGATTAAGGACTTGTACGGCAACGTAATCCCTACGAGGTTGAGTGTTAGAAAGAATAGGTTGGCACAGCTCATAGAAAAGATGTCCCGCGGCAGGTTTGAAAGGCTTCGCAGGCTTCTATTCTATTTAAAAGAGATAGATGAAGCTATGAGTGAAGCCGACCTCGTAATTGACACACAGAGCAATGTTCCCTCCGGGGCGGACGTGTCATACATTAATTATCCCGCGGTTCTTCCGCCCAGGGATAAGGCTGGCCTTCAATGGGATGCTTACAATGGACTGGTTAACCTAGTGGCTAAAAGGTTGTCAAAACATACTGGCAGGGTTATAGCCAATTCTACCTGGACCGCGTGCATGGTTTACAAGGCATATAATGTGGTCCCGGACATTATCTACCCGCCCGTGGATGTTGAGTATTTCAGGGAGGTTTCAGGGAATGCGGAGCGAGAGAAGCTTGTTGTCACCGTTAGCAGGATTGTTTATGAGAAAAACCTTGACAAAATACTAGTTGAGGTAGCTAAGCAGTTACCGGATTACGAGTTTGTTATAGCAGGGACCACCACTGAGGGGTCTGCGTCGGTTTTTGAAAAACTGAAAGCATTAAGAGATGAGTTGAAATTAACGAATGTGGAGTTCAAGCCAGACATTCCTAGGTATGAGTTGCGGGAACTGCTTGGTAGGGCAATGTTCTATCTTCATCCGCCTTTCCCAGAACACTTTGGGATATCGGTTGTTGAAGCAATGTCAGCCGGTGCTATCCCAATAGTGTATAAGGATGGAGGTGCATGGTATGACGTGGTTAGCAAGGTTTCTAGCATGCTCGGCTATAGCAGTATAAGTGAGGTCCCAAGCATTATAAAATCAATAGAGGATGACAAGGAATTATATAGCAAGCTAAAGGAGAAGGGCATTGAGAACTCCATTATTTTCAGCTATGATAATTTTAGGAAGAGCATTGTAGATAAAGTGAATTACATATTGAGAGTTAAGAAGCTGGCACAGGAGCTGTGACATTTGAAGATATGCATTTACGGCACAGTATTCAATAACGTCCGCACCATAGAGGAGAGTGTGGAGTCTGTTTGGAGGCCGGAGCACGATATCGTGATCGTGGATAATTACTCCACTGATGGAACATGGGAGAAGCTTTTAGAGCTTAGAAAAGATTACAATCTTAAGCTTTATCGATACCAATGTACTAGGGGATTAGGTAGGCACATAGCACTCTATAAATGTCCAGAAAATTCTACGACTGCATGGTTCGATCTGGATACGGTATATACTCCGGCTTATCATAAAGCGATAGAGTATGCTGTGGAAACAAAGCAGGTTGTGAACGCCGGAGGACTATTGATAGTCAGACGAGAGCTTGCTCTCGGCAAAGGGGGTTGGCGGGATCTGAACTATGGCGAGGATGTGGAGTTTGTTTCAAAAATAGGATTTCATATACACCTACCTATTGTTTCAGGTTTCAACGAGATTGCATCAGCTTACATGACTAAGCGCGAGAGAAGGTACGGTGGGTTGAAGAGAGTCGTGAAGGGAACCCTAGACGAGTTGAGAGGTAGCGCTCCTTCAATATATCGATTGATAGTAAGCAGAAGTAAAAGACTAGCGATCTTCTACGTTCCAGCTAGGTTATTAGGGTTTTACAGGAACCGGAGACCTGATAATTTAACATGGATTGATTTAACCACCCTTACCAAGGCTGTCCCTTTAAGAGAGGCTGGTATAGATGAGAAATTCTTTCAATTTGGGGCTACACTCACTTTGATAAACTTAGTGAAGGGTGGTGAAAAAGCAATTGATGAAAAAGCTTTAAGCCTTGTTTCAGGGAGTCTGTGGAAGTTTCGTCTCAAGACTCGCAATGTCCGGGTCTTATATTACAATACTCCACAGCTTATTGATAAATCGCTTATTCCATTGGTAGTTAATGTGACAGTGTTGAAGTAGCGGACGAACCCTTCCTACCTTAAAGAGTAATTCAAGTGTTGATGCCTGATTAGTTATTTAGCTTTTCTTAAACTTAAGGATGAGTTAGAAGCTTTAATTTTTCGCAACCACTATAACCGGGATTACCTTGGATGTATAAGATTAGAAGTTTAAGTGTTTGAAATGTAGGAGGGGTTTGGTGAATAATGAAACTTAGGGTTTGGTCGGGGAAGCCTCTTCATAATCTCCCGGGTAAACAATAATAAGTAAGAACCGAAAAACATTAGAGTAGCGACTCAGTACGAGAATCCTGGTTTTCCACCCTCTTTTAGAAGTAGGCGGGGGGAAGAGAAGCTATAGGTGGAGATGCATAAGGCATTTCTTGAGCTAGGTTTTGAATCGAAGCTGATCACAATTGTCGTAGGTAAGGAAAGATTTAAAAGAACTATCGAGTTGATGACACAAGGTTTCAACCCTGCCATCGAACTCCACGAAGCTCCTTTAATGAGTAAGATTATTAACAAAGCCACCATGGACTTCACTCGTGGAAGGCTTGTAAGGTTAAGGGGCCTGCTAACCCGATACCTGCTAGTTAAGGTTGAAAGAAAGCAAGGTGAATTATTTGTTGATACGGTTCCCTATCTTCCATATCCATTGGATATAGTGCATGTCCATGTCCCCTCGTGCTTCCTTATGCTGACACAGGGTTGGCGAGGAAAACCTATAACTGGCTTGTGAGAAGGGTGGCTTAGTCCTTAACAGGTGATACCAAGCTAGTCCTGGTTAGTAGCACATGGACTATGAGAGTATTTGAATCCATCTACGGGTTGAAATACAGGGTGGAGATTTTACACCTTCCTTTCGACGTAGAGTATTTCCACAGCGACCGCAGGGATGCGTTGATTGTCGCAGGGTCAAGGTTCAGCCTGGAGGAGGGGCTTAAAAACATTCTTACAGTAGTAGAGAAGCTACCTGACTATAAACTTTACATTGTAGGCTCTGCGACAAGGGTTTCGCGTAAGGTGTTAGATTAGCTCTGGGGCGGGGTCGAGAGGGATGGTCTTGGGAACGTTGAGGTTAAGGTAAACATGCCCAGGGTGAGTTAAAAACGGTCTTGGCAAGGGCAAAGTTCTACATGCACCCGCTGTATCCAGAGCATTTTGGCCTCTCAGTGGCCGAGGCTGAGGCCGCTGGCGCCATCTCAATATTTTACAGGGATAGGGGCACGGACCGATATAGTGTCAAATATTGATCAAGACCTGGTAGCTTTCCAAGGAAAGCTATTCTACCTTCATTAGGGTTCGCTTATATTTTTACTGTAAGTTCATGTTGCGGAAAACATGTAGCTAGAAGCTCCTTACACTATTTTGCAACCAGGTTTAGCATTTTTTCCACTTGCTTACCCGGATCAACCTTTATGTAGGATTCTTGTATTATTGCCTCTCTATTGAAACTTTTTTCCAGGACCTTCATTATTTTACTCGCCAGCTCCTCGCTTCTTGGCTTGGATAAGTAACCTGTTACCCCGTCCTCAACGATCTCCTTTAAGCCTCCTTGATCAGTTACCACAGCCGGCACACCAAGCCTGTTAGCCTCAACGGGTATTCTACCAAATGCCTCGGGCCATATAGAGGGCATGACGACAGCTCTGGCTTTGTACATGGTGTGGTAGTAGTTTCTGCTGGGGAGTTTGTCGACGAAAACAATGTTGTTTAAGCTTAGGCGTTTAGCGTATTTCTCGACCCAACTATCTTTGCAGCCGACCATGTAGAGTTTTAAATCTTTAAACTGCTTGGATACGGTGGACCATGCATCCAGGAGTATGTGTGGGCCTTTAACAGGGTTGGGGCCTGAAGCGTAGAATATGTAGTTCCCATAGGGCTCATTGGGATTCGGCTTCACGTACTTTAAGGGTTCTATAACTGGGTTGTAGACGACCGCGTAAGGTTTACCCCCCAGCTCGGGCACGTGCCTTACGTGAATGTCCCAGAGCGTATTGGAGACCGGGATATAGCCATCTATGCTTTCTAGAACCATGTTTAACAGTTTCACCCATTTCATGTACTTGTACGGTCCTTTAGCGATATCCAAAGTGGCAAACATTCCTGCCATACCAATACTCAACGCCCCCACCTTGAAGAGCATGGATCTATGGCCTTGCCTACACCTGATGATTCTCCACGGAGAACACTTTTTTAGGCACACCTCGCCACGACCATAGAGGGAGTCCCATCGAGGGCATATTAAAGCGTAAGAGTGAAGATGAGCTATAACAGGAATGTTCTTCACATTTTTCACGAGTCGTGCAGTAGGATATTCTACATCCGTAATCCAGGCAACGTCAGCCCATTGTATAAGGCTTTGGGCAGAGTTAACCCCTATCACAGGGTAGCCTGCTTCAAGCTTGCAGTGGGCCCGGTGCACCGGAATCCCCATGGAGGTTATTCTAGACGTGAACTCTTCATTAGCCCGGTCGCATGTTAAAACCTTCAACTCAACCTTATCTTTGAGGAGCTCCAGTAGCTCTAAAGTAGCGATTTGGGCTCCGCCAAGCCATAAGCCATGAGTTAATGCTAAAATCCTCACTTAAAACTCCTCTAAAATATACGATTTACATGAAAGCTAAAAAGCTGGAGACGTGTGCAGGGTTTTTAAACCAAGCTAATGGTTTTGATCTAACCATGTCTACGTTAAGGTTTCCGGGCGGGCCTTCTTATGCTACTCTTCCATTGACGAGATAGATGACTTTGTCGACAGTATTCACTGCCCAGTTGAGGTCGTGTGTGACAATAATTATTGATAATCCTTCTTCTCTATTGACCCTTTTGATCTCTTCGTATATCTCAAGCCTCATAGCAGCGTCAAGGCTTTGCTCCAGCTCGTCTACCAGGAACGGGTTTCCGCCGGCTACCAGGGACCTAGCTATGGCAACTCTCCTAGCTTCTCCACCGCTTAGCTGGGAGGGGTATTTTGAGGCGAGGTGTTCGATAGATAGTTTTCTAAGAGCCCATTCAACCATCTCCATGATGGTGTCTTTGCAGAAGCCTTTTATCTTCAATGGGAACGCTAAGTTATCCCAGACAGTCATATGGGGGAACAACGCATTCTTCTGTGGAATATAAGCAACGCATCTTCTGTAGGGTGGTGTATTATCAACCGGGTTTCCATCGAATAACACGCTTCCCTTGTACGGTGTCAGGCCGGCGATTACTTTAAGCATTGTTGTCTTGCCAGCTCCATTAGGGCCTATAATAGCCGTTATCTTACCAGATGGTATGTTAACTGTGACCCCGTGCAGGGCGTAGTTCTCAATATTTCTCAGTGAGACATCTACCACCGTTTCTCACCAATCCACTTAGATGAAACTTTCTTCTCAACCACGTCTATGGATTCGACAATTACCACTATAGGGATGGTTAGAGCTATCATCGTTGACAATAAATGCTTAACATCTATGGTTAACGAGTATAAGAGTAAGAGGTGTCCTAGACCGCTTGTTAAAACAAGCATTTCAACAACAAGCGTGGTCTTAAACACCATTACAACCTCGGTTTTAACAATGGGCGTGATCTTTAGGAGTGATATAGGTGCTACAATCCTTGCAAGCGTGCTCCATGAATTAGCGCCCAGTGTAAAAGCAGCCTCTAAAATCTCAGAATCTATTGTCCGCGAAGAGTTTAACACACCATATAGTATCGGTGGAAAGCTGCAAATGAATGAAGCGGTTGCAGGAAGCGCGAGCGAGTCTTGGCCTACTCATAAGAGTAGGAGGGGAACCCAGACAACAGTGGGCAGTATGAATAGTATTGAGGCTATTGGCTGAACATACTCGTCAATCTTCAAGCCTGCGACTAGTAATCCAAGAGCGATACCAACTACTACATCCACGGCAAACCCTGCTCCAGCCCTGATCACCGTTAAAACAGCGTTTTCGAGAACAATGCGCATATAGTCCCCGTTTAGGAAACAGCCCGCCACCTCGCTGAACGAGGGTAGTACGTATGACGGGTATACACGGGCTCTAGCAACGAGCTCCCACACTAGTATGAGAATCGTGAACGATACTAGGGCTTTCACAGGTTTTAAACCCTTATACTGACTCGACGAGAAGGGTCGCATTATACCTCTCCTTAATCACTCCCTTAGAGTATGCGAAATCAATGTACGCCTGTATCTGGTCTACATCGAGACTTGTATTCCATTTAATACGCTGAATAGCCCTTAACGCATCGTCCCCGCTGATGTCAAGCCACTTGGAGAGTGTTTCAGCCGCTTTGAAAGGATCTTCCTCAACCTCATCCACCATCTCTCCAACAAGGTCTGCTATAATTCTCAACACATCACGATTCTTCTCCAGGTAGTCCACCGTGGCGAACAAGTAGCTTCCAGGCATATCAGGCCAGACATCACTACTCAGGAGCAGTATCCTAAGCCCTCTTGACTCCGCAACCTCCGGGTATGGCTCAGGGAGTATGGCAACATCTATGTAACCGCCTACAAGGCCTGTTAATATCTCCTGCGGCTGCAGGGTCTTAATCTCCGAGAATTTAACACCGTATTCATCCTGTATCTTCAAAGCTAGTAAGTACGCCTGACTCCCCGGTCCAGGCGTATAAACCACTTGCCCGTTAAGATCTGCAACACTGCTAACCCTATCCGGGTTCACTATGACCGCGAAGCCTCCGTCGTGTATTTTCCCAATAATCCTTATAGGTACGCCCTTATCGATCATTACTAAAATAGGTCCTAGACAAGCCTGGCCGGCGGCAATGTCTCCGCGTGCGACGCCGGCCGCTAGCTCCATACCGGTCTTAAACAAGAGAATATTGGTTACGTTTACCCCTTTCATCTTTAGTAAGGCATTATCTAAAACCATGTAGAACGGTGTTGCGTGAGCATTGAACTCGAGCCCCAGGGATATAGCTCCAGCAGTACTAGTATTCACCGAGTAAAGGCTGTAGTACGCTCCTATAGCTATGAGAAGCACCAATGCAAGAGTAATGGCTACAACCGAGGTTTCCTCATCATTAAACCGCCTTGCTAGCCAGGCCGTCTTCAATTGGAAAAGGGATGAGACGCTAATGCTTTAAACCTAGTGCTAATTGATTGTTAATCAAAACACGTTAACGCTTGCTCCGTAAGCACGAGGGCATGTGGAAAACACTGCCTGCGTAGTTTAACCCCCGAGTCCCTGGGTTTAATACGTTGTAAACGATATTATGGGAGAATAGGGTGTTTTCAATGATTCCACACATGGGCGATTCTCTATTGCAGGGGTTACTGTTTGAGGATGTTCAATACCTGGATCTAACCACTAGTGTTCTCGGAATAGGCGATTTAGAAGGCGCGGCGTCAGTTTTCTTTAGAGAGGATGGCGTTGTTGCCTGTAGTGAAGAAGCCGCCAGGATCTACGAGCTCGCTGGCGGCAGAGTCGATTATTTCCTCAGGAGTGGTGAAGAAGCTTCGACAAACCAGCTGGTTTTAGAGACGCATGGCAGGGCTTCATCACTTCACCTTGCCTGGAGAACTGCCCAGACTTTGCTAGCATATTGTAGCGGGGTTGCAACATACACTCGTAGAATGGTTAAGAAAGCAAGGAGGCTGAATCCACAGGTAGTAGTGGCTACAACACGTCAGACACCGCCGGGTGCAAGAGCGTTCTACCTTAAGGCTGTGATTGCCGGTGGCGGAGTAGTGCATAGGCAGTCGCTCTCAGACTCTATACTGGTATTTGACAACCATAGGGTATTCCTCGGAGGGCCCGGGATGCGCGCAACGGTCGAGAAGGCCCCGGCATCAAGCGGAGGTAGGAGTATCGGGGTGGAGGTTGAAAGCCTTGAGGAAGCATTGAAGGCTGTAGAGGCCGGAGCATACTACATACAATTCGATAAAACACCACCCGGAATACTGGCCGAGTACGTGGAAAAGGTAAAGTCCATGAGCAACAGGGTAGTCGTAGGAGTGGGGGGCGGGATAACGCTGGAAAACATTGAGGAGTACGCTTTCGTCGGAGTAGACGTAATAGTAACCTCTGCTCCTTATAGGGCGAAACCCATAGATGTGACAACAAAAATGGAGAAAACCACGCCTGCAACCTGATAATACTTCTCGGCAAGGTCTGAATAATTTTTAGAGTGATTGGAAGCGCTTGTCAATTACGTAGTAGACTCTCATAGAATATTGTTAATGATCACACAAGTGTACGCCGCCATGATAGCATTAAACATTGACAATACTGTTGCTAAGAACCTTAACTGCCCCTGCTTCACATAATATTTCACTTCATCGATACACGTGGAGCGAGTGCTTGCTCACGGTTCACCTGGGGCTTCCCGCACAGCCTGGTTTTGCACCATGTTCCTGCTTATCTTTCCCACGTAGATCCAGGACAGTTTCTCACTTATAGGTTCCAAGTATTCTAGGCACGTATAGTATGTAGTGTTAAACGAGTTTTCTCTATGCACTACTAGGATTACACTACGGGCTTCCGTATAATTCAGGATCCTGCACAATGTCTCGTTCGCCACACCGTTCCATGCCCAAATAAATCTTGAGGGATCAGGGTTTCTTACAGCTAGGTGTACGTATCTTGCATAGTCCGGGTGGGCCACGACTACTCCATCGTCCAGCATAAAGCTGTTGTTCTGGAAGAACCACATAGTCTCTATCAATCTATTGTCAGCAAGGGATGGTGCCAGTATTGACGGGAACTCTCTAAGAGACTTGTAGTAGTCGTAAGACCAGTTATACCCGTATGCGAAGGAAAGCCCTGGGAGAGAAGCTATCACAAGGTAGATCATTATCGCCCTTCCATCCTTCACCGCTTCAACAAGTCCTATAGCTGCCAGGGTACTGGCTAATGGTGCAGCCCCAATTAGGAACCTGTACCATGTAGTAGTGGATGAGTATGGTGCTATTAGGGGTGAGACGCCTGCGAGGAGTAGCGCGAGCATTGTTGATGCTACGTAGGGCTTTCTATGTTTTGCAAGAGCCGTGATAACTAGTGGAAGCATGATCCCGTAACCTGCTACAAGGTATGAAACAACCTGTGACTGCTCAAAGCTTGGGACAAGCCCCGGCGGCAGGACTCCAACAGCCCCGACCACGCTGTACGGCCTCCTCCAGTACCATGTCTCCAGTGCTGTGTTAACGAGGAGACCTGCTAAACCGCTCGCCAAGCCCTGTAGGCTAGAACCAGGGAGAACGCCAGCCCTGTGAAACCCGTTACCTCCATGCTTAGCCCGCACCCGGCGAGCAGTAGGATGGTGGCCAGGGATTGCTTCCAATCTTTCGGGAAACCCCACCTCTCCAGCACTATTATCGTTGCAAGCATAAACACGGAGCCCAGCAACTGTCTCTGGTAATCCCACGATATCCTCAGGTTTAAGATGAACGTGGTGGTTAAGAAGCCTGCTAGCAAACCAGTCCTCCAACCCTTCCCGTAAACCTTCACAGCAAGTAGGGTAGATAATCCTGCTAGAATGCTGAACGCTATGCTCGGGTAGATTTTGAACACGTACCACGCGTCCACGAGGTAGGTGAACGGGGCTAGAAGCATTGGTAGTAGGGGCGGAGTGTTCCTCCAACCACCCATCCAGTAGTAGCTGGTGAACGGGTTAAGCCTCTCCTTGAAGTCTAGCAAGTGTGCAACATACTCAGGAGTGTCCCAACCTATCAGCCAAGGCCACCACTTCAGCTCAGGCATAAACCTGAAGATGAATGCGAAAACGCTCACTATGAATGCAGTGATCAACGGGTGCTTGTCTAGGAACCCTCCGGCTCCACGGGCTAGGAGCAGTAGATTTCTATAAACGTCTTCAAGGCTTGGATCGGACTTAACAGCTAATACATCCCCTGTTAACAGGTGGACGAGAATGGTTAAAGTGATGAATAGTGAGCCGGTTGCCACTAGGAGAGAGTAAGCATAGCCTTCAATAGTGTAGTCGTCACCCACTAGCGCGCCGAAGTATCCGATCATGTAGGTGTAGTTGTAGTAGATGCTTGCAACCCTTCCGAGAACAACCATGGTAGCCCCGGCTAGGAGGATTAGGATTGAAGAATAGAACGGTTTACCCCGTAGCCCTTTAAGCTCCCTGTAGACGATTATTAGCGAGATCACTGTTGAAGCCCAAACAAGATAGTCGTAGGTAACCCTCCCCGTTAAGATAGGGTTGTGGTAGAATATCCCGTAGAGAGATAGTGCCAGCGAGAGTGACGAGAACACGACGTTGTAAAACCCTGAGCCAGGATTCATGAGCTTGTTTAAAACCTTGTTCAACAAGTCCTTCTGCATTTATAATCAAACCCTATCTTCTCCTGGAACTCCTCTTCTCCTCAAGCTGCTCCTCAATCCCCCTCATAGTTTTCATAACCCTTATTTCGAATCTTTTCAAGTATAGTGAGAGAAAGGCTAGCATCAAGCTTAGCAGTCCAAGACCTGACAGAGCTATTCCTGCCAATGCTTTTACATGGTGTACTACGTCGTGGAACAGCCATCTGTAGAGGACGTAGGCATCCAGGTATACCCCCGGGATGAGCATTAACGCTCCGACCGCGAATATAAGGAATGCCGGGTTATATCTCCACGCGAGCCTAACCATGTCTAGCGCTATTTTAAACCCGTGCCTAACCCCGAGCTTCTTCCTCCCGATTCTCTTCCTGTATGATATCGGTATCTCGCAAACCCGGAAACCTGTTGAAGCTGCATGGGCAACTATCTCCGATTCAACGCTGAAGCCTTTGAACTCGAAATTAACCTCCCCGAGAACCTTCTTGTTCGCAGCGTACATCCCGCTTAAAATGTCGCTTACTCGAACACCGAATAGTATTTTAAAGAACATTGAGAGAGCCTTGTTCCCCAGCCTGAACAGGAAGCCCTGAGCCCCCTTCTCCACATAAACCCTTGAACCTATTACCAGGTCACGGCCTTGCCCAAGCTTTTCCAACAGCTCAGGAATGTGCTTGGCAGGGTAGGTGTAGTCGCCGTCCATGAAGACGTAGCAATCGCTTTCAACGGTTTCAACAGCGGTTTTAATGGCCATCGCCTTCCCCGTTCCCTCCTGGAGTATTACCTTGAATCCCATAGATTCTGCAACCTTCCTTGTCCCGTCCACCGAGTGCCCGTCAACGATCAGCACGTTCTCCCTGGGCACGCCATTCTCGGTTAACTCCTTCAGCACTAATGGGAGTGCTTCAGCCTCGTTTAACACAGGAATGACAACCGTGTAGTCTCTGCAACTATTACTCCTCAATTCGAGGACCCCCCGTTAAAACATCTTGCTTTTTAAAACGGGAAACGCCTAATCCAGACCTGGGAGGCTCTCCAAGGTCAACGTGCTTTGAAACACCTATAGTGTTAAACCCTTGAAGCCCTGCTTCACCACTCATCAGCCGAAAACCCTCCGCAGCAGTACAGATTCAAATAGGCTGTTCACACAGCCCCAGCCTCTTCATGCTTGAGAATGATTTAGTCATGTTTTCAATCTCTGACAGCGAGCTCTATATATAATATTGTATGGCAACCCTTCTTAAATAAATGTTTTTAAACATGTAAGTTAAGAAATGATGTTCAAACGGTTTGGAAGGGTTTAAACCGTTTGAACACTCTCCTGGGTTTCAAACCTGTACATTCCACCAGATATTAGGAGCTTTGCCTTCTCCGGGTCATACTTCCAGTCAGGCGGGAGGACACCGGTTCTCTTATAGTATTTCACCAGCCTGTGTATCTTGGATTCAACCTCTATCAAGCCCTTCTTGCTGTGATAATCCTTCGGGTGCTCGTCGAGATGTCTCCTCAGGTTCACAGCCTTCTGCATGAGAGCCATTAAATCCTCGGGGATAGCTATTTTAACACCGTGCTTCTCAAGTATCTGGGCGAGCTTCCGGCCAGTGACCTGTTTCACGAGAGGTATCCCGTACTGGTCTCTCAGCAAAACCCCTATCATAGAGGGCGTGTAGCCTTTCTTAGCGAGCTCCACCACGAGCAACTCCACATCGCTCGGGCTCATGTCAAGCTTCAACCATCTCGGCGGGCCAGCCCTCGCAGGCCTGTTAGAGTGTGACTGCCCCTTGTCCCTCTTCTTGTTCATAAAGACACCTTCCCCTTAAACACTGCTATATTGGAATCCATATTAAAAACGGGTTTTAAATTTATTCAAGCCTCTCCAAGTATTCTCTTAGGGTTTTGAAAACGCTTCGAAGAGCCCTTGCCCTATGGCTCACCATGTTCTTCTCCACAACATCCATCTCGGCAAAGGTAACGCTGTATCCTTCTGGTATGAAGACCGGGTCGAATCCGAATCCTTTAACACCCCTAGCCTCGGTTGCTAAAACCCCGCATACTTCGCCGACACCTGTTATCAGGAATGGCTCGTAGACGAGCACCGCCACGGATTCGAAGCAGGCGCTCCTATCCTCCACATCCTTCATGAGCTTGAGCAGCCCCTTCCACCCTATTGTTTTATACACGTAGCTGCTGTAGGGTCCTGGGAAACCGTTTAATGCTTTAACGAACAAGCCAGCATCCTCAACCAGCACGGGCTGCCCCAGCTCCATGAATGCTGTTAAAGCAGCTTGTTTAGCAACCTCCTCGAGGCTGTCCGACTGAACCTCTCGTTTAACGCCCGGGCATTGCTTGAGAGTGATCCCGTATTCTCTCGCGACAGCTTCTGCTTCAGCATATTTGTGCGCATTCCCTGTTGCGAAGCATATTTCACGATACATACCTATCCCTCATAACAGTCTTCCTCAACTCTCTGTCAACATACCTCCCCCTAACCCTTACCTCGAGAAACCTTTTCCTAACATCTTCGAAAACACCGCTGTACCACTGCCTATAGTTTTCAAGGAACTGGTTCATGAACTCCTCGGCTATTCCAGGGTGCATCGCCTGTAGATTCCTGTAGAGGAGGTGGAGGTCTATCGCGTACTCCTCAACGTCATCGCTGTATCCTGCCAGCCCGAAGTCTATTATGTAAACCTCTCCCCCACTGTAGATTGTGTTGGCAAGGGTTAGGTCGCCGTGGTAAATCCTGTTGGAATGCATCACGGCAACCTGCCTCCCAAACTCGCCTGCAACCCTTCCCCGCTCTTCACGGCTCATAGAGTCTACAAGCCTTGAGAGAGGGGTGCCCTCCACATACTCCAGTACCAGGATTCCTTTTGAAACATCCACTATCAGCGGGGCTGGTACGTTGAGCCCTAGGCTTCTCAAGTGGGAGAGTATCCTGGCCTCAACCCTTGTCCTATACTCTTTGAAAACCTTGTTAAAGGCTTCATGCCTGTAGGGTTTGTCAAGCCTTTTCTTAACAATGAGGTCTGAGCCGAGGATTCTAACCCTGTAGAGAACCGCTTCAGCCCCTCTGTTAAAGTATGCTACTCTCTCAGCCACGGGTAGTCACCCTCGTCAAGCCTCAGCCTCTGCTTCACTAGGGCCTTCTCGGGTTCAACGCTGACACCGTGTAGGTACATTAAAAGCCCAGTGTAAGATATCATGAGGCCGTTATCGCCTGCGACCTCGGGAGGCGTCCCGTAGTAGGGGATACCATGGGTCTCGGCAAGCTTCTCCAGCTTCCATTTCAAGACAGTGTTGGATGCAACCCCTCCCACCAGGAGTATTGACTTTTTCCCGGTTAGCAGGAGGCTCCTCTCAGCAACCTCCACGAGCATGTTGAAAGCGGTTTCCCTTAAGCTGTTGCAGACAGCCCCCAACCCCTCCTTGCCAGCGCCCCTAGCTTTCTGGAGGGCAGCCGTCAGCAACCCGGAGAAGCTTAGATCGCTCCCTTTAACAGTGTAGGGGAGGGGGATGAACTCCTGGCTCCACTCAGCGCAGATATCAACAGCGTGCTTCCCGTCGACGACGTAAGGCGGGGCTATTCCCACCTCTCTCGCGAAAGTATCCAGGAGGTTTCCAAGCGGGATGTCAAGCGTCTCGCCTAAAACCCTGTAACCCCTGTCCCTCGCCGCGACGATCATGGTGTTTCCTCCTGACACGTATATCACTAATGGGTCTTCAAGCCCGCTGAAAAGCCTGCCAACCTCTATGTGGGCTACTGCGTGGTTGACGGGGACCAGGGGCTTACCATAGTATGATGCTATGAATCTTGCAACGCTTGCTGAAACCCTTAAACAAGGCCCCAGCCCCGGCCCCATCGAGTAGCTTACCACTGAGACATCGCTGAGGCTGAGACCAGCCTCCCTGAGAGCTTGCTTGAGAAGCGGGTAGGCTTTCTCCATATGGTGTAGCGCGGCCTCCCTCGGGTGGAGGCCTCCTTTCAAAGGCTTGTACTGGCTGTTAACGTTAGCAAGAACCTCTGCAAACCCTTTCCTAAGCCTTACAATCCCTACCCCGAAAGTATGGCTCGTGGACTCAAACCCTAGGGAGACCAGCTCCCTGTCCACGGGTATTTTGTAGGGTACCTTGTAGAGGAGGGGCAAACCCGGACCCAGCCGTTCAACCTGGGTTTAAAAACAAGCCTCTACTACTTCGCGTACTCGACGTATCCGCATCTCCCGCAGTGCCATCTAGGGACGGGTTGCTTGTGGAAAGCCATGAAGGAGCCGCACTTAGGGCACGTCTTATTCTTCCTTACCAGCTTCCCCGTCTTATAATCCACCTCGTATAGTTTGTGAACATAGGGCATTCAACATCACCCTTGTTGCTGAACCTTCTGTAATGATTCATCATTCCTCTTAATAATGTACTCGGGCTCGAAAAGCTTAACGCTGGATGCGTCGTCGTAGACGTGGGCTTCAACCCTGCTTACCTGAACCCCGTACTCTGTTTCCAAGCTCCTTATAATGACCTGTTCAACGGGCTTGCTGTAGTGCTTCGACAACGCTATTCTGAGCAGGCCCCTGCTCGGGGTTCCCTCGCCAGGGTGCCCAAGCCTTATGACAAGCTCGAGTCTCTTAATCAGCGGGTTATACCGCTCCTCCAATACCTCTCCGAGATACTTGTCAAGCTGGATTGTCTTAGCCACGCTGTAACCACCTTACTATATGAAACCATTAACTGGTTTAAATGTTTTAAGAAGCTTTAAAATCCTAATGCCACGGGCATCGAGCTCCACGACCCCGACGTTGGGTTGCCCGTAGATTATACTGGAAACCCCTGTGGATTGAAGAGCCAGCGGGAATACCAGCAGGTCCTCCTCCCCAACCACTTCGACAACGTGCTCACCTTTCAGGAAGCCTATTGTGAAGGAGTTGAGGCTCACGCACCCTGGAGGGTTCACGACCCTGAAAATCCGGCTCGCCACGGGCTCTTTCCCAGTTGGTATGTTTCTCTTGGTTTTATAGTCGACGACCCGTATCCTCGCGTAATGGTTTCTTGATACGACATCGCCCACGGCGGCGTCGCAGGACAGGCCTGTTATAGCGTGCTTGTCGGACACGTAGAGCTTGCCCTGGGGGAGGCTGAGAGCTTTCCTAAGGTAGTCCGGGGGTTTTAGGCAAGGAATGCTCCTCCCGGCACTAGCCAATCTTAACCACGTACCTTCCCTTATCCTTTAGCTCAAGCTTTTTAGCGATATCGCTTTTCTCAGGGTTTAAAACAATTATGACACCATTCCACTCGTCGGTGAAGCTTTTCGACCCGCATTTAGGGCATACCTCTACCTCTCTCTCAACCAGTGCTTTACAGTTCCTGCAGGCTTTGAAAGGCCTACCCTTCTTGCTCAACCCTACCACCCTGGCCTACCTTGCCCATCCCCGGCTGCCTCATAGTCATGTGAACCCTCAAGCCCTTGCCGGGCATTGGCGAAATGTTGAATATTCTCGCTCTCACAACATCTCCCTTGTCAACATACTTCTTAGACTCCTCGAGGAATAGGGCGCCCCTCCCGGGGTCGTAGGTTACCTTCTCATCGGCAACCTGGTTGATGTATATGAAGCCGTCGAGCACTCCCAGGTCTACGTAGAGCCCGTTCTTAGTGACAGTTACAACGTCTCCCTCGACAACCTCCTTGAGGAAGGGGTGGAAGACGAGTGCTTCAAACTCAACGTTATGGTACGTGGCCCCGTCGCCCGGTATGATCTTCCCAGAGGGCTCTATGCTGAGGCCGAGAATTGTGACAATGATTGATGGCTCCTTCTTCTCCTCACCGGTGAACGGGTTTTTCAATATGACTACCGACCCCTCGTACTGCTCCCTAAGCTCCTCGAGCGCAACCTCTTCGAGCGGTCTCCCGAACTTCGAGGGCGGTATTCTGACAACGTCTCTAACCTTTATTACGTTGTACAATCACGCAACACCTTGTCATTAATGTTTTAATAAGCACTTTATAGTATAAATCAATAATCCTTTTATAAATAACTTGAGCATTGAAAGAGATTCCTCAATACTCCAGCAGGCCCTCGACAACTATTCTGTGCGACTCCTCCCTCAAGTATATCTCCGACAAGCCCTTCTCCCTCGCCCTCCTCCTCAACTCTCTATCGTTGGAGGCTACTGCGGCATTGTTCAGAACGGCGTACTCTATGATTGCGTCGTCAGCGTTTTTCAAATCCCCGCGGAACTCAACTATCCTACACTTCTCCCTTGCGATTTTAACTGCGAGTTCGCACTTCTTCCTCATCAACCCTCCC
>NZ_DBOUKL010000069.1:0-18269 GCF_059755995.1 Thermosphaera sp.
GTCCCCGGAGCCAGCAGCGCCTTGCGCAGGAGCTTGGCCAGGGTTTCGATCGCCGATGGCTCCCCGTGGTTGAGGATTATCTTCTTAGGCTTGGGCTTAATGCTTTGAGCATACCTCACCAGCTCGGCCTGGTCGCTGTGCCCGCTGAAGCCGTCGATGCTGTATACTTCAAGCTCTACCTTGACTGCTTCAACCTTGTTCTCAACAACCATCGTCAACTCCCTCATCCCATCCTTAATCTTCCTGCCCAGGGTCCCCTCGGCCTGGTAGCCTACGAAGACGAGGCTGTTCCTAGGGTCGTTGGCCAGGAGTTTGAGGTAGTCGACGGCTGGCCCGCCGGTGAGCATGCCGCTCGTAGCTATTATCACTGAGGGGCGGTCCTCAACGATGTCGGGTCTTGCAACACCTGATTCAAGGATTTTGAGCCAGTCAGCCGTGAACGGGTTCTCACCCCTGTATATAGCCTCCCTTATGCTCCTGCTCAAGTACTCGGGGTACTGGGTGTGAATTGCTGTAACCTCGTTTACAAGTCCTTCAACGTAGACGTTGAGCTTGGGTATTGAACCATTCTTCATAGCCTCGTTCAATATCAGTATTATCTCCTGACCCCTGCCCACGGCGAAAACAGGTATCAGCACGATTCCCTGGCGCTCAACAGTCCTCTTAACAATGTTGACGAGCTCAGCCTCTGCTTCAAGCCTGTTCTGCTGCCTCGCAGCCCCGTACGTGGACTCCATGATAAGGGTTTCCACCCTGGGGAACTCGGTGTTAGCCCTGTCGAGAAGCCTTGTGGAAGCATACTTGAAGTCGCCGGTGTAGACGATGTTGTGAAGCCCCATTCCAACGTGGAGGTGGACTATGGCTGAGCCGAGTATGTGGCCCGCGTTGTACATTGTCAGCTTGACATCGGGGGCTACGTCGGTGACCTCGTCGTACTCTACGGTGATTGTGTGGAGTATCATCGTGGTTAAATCCTTCTCGGTGAAAGGCAGGTATCTCCCAGATCTTCTCGAAACCTCTATTAAATCCTTAAGCATGACTATCATTAACTCCCTGGTAGGCTTGGTAACGTACAGCGGGCCCCTGTAGCCGTACTTGTAGAGCAGGGGGACGAGGCCGACGTGGTCGAGGTGGGAGTGCGTGACTATTATCCCGTCAAGCTCCTCAAGCTTTAACGAGTCTACATCTATGTATGGGAATGCCTTGAACGGGTCGTCCATAACGCCTGTGTTAATCCCCATGTCTAGGAGCAGCCTGCTCTCCCGTGTCTCAACCAGTATTGAGGATCGACCAACCTCCCTGAACCCTCCCAGCGCGGTTATCCTCACATAGTTGTTCTTGAAAACAACGTCCCTGTGGATCCTGTCGCCAAGCCTTCTGAGGAATTCAAGCCTGTACTCGCTCTGCTTCAAAGTCCCTGCTACAACCTCTCTGAGCACCTTGGACTCGAGAGGGCTAGCCCTCATCGGCACTGCTCTCCAACCAGTCTCCGCGAGGATCCTGTGCCTTACGTAGTTACCCCTCCCCACTATCAAACCCGGCTTCTCAACCTTAACCCAGACCTCGCCGCTGGTCTCGTCGAAGTATATGCCGTTAGGGTCGAGACCAGCCTCCTTGGGAGCTATCTCAAGGATTTTCTTCTTAGCCTCGTCAACAGGCAGTCTCGACTCTGTTGAAACCCTTATGACAACCCTCTTCTTAACTTTCTTCGCAATATTCTGCGCTAGATCCAGGTGCTCGCTAATAGCCTTCCTGTTCCTCACGTAGACAACTATTGAGGGTCCTTCAAACTCTATATTGGATAGCTCGAGCTCCGGCGGTATCTCCTGCACAATGCTACCGAGTAGTGCAAGCTTATTCCTGTTCAACACTGACTTATCAATTTTCACAATCCATCCCTTTTCTCCAAGGTTTAAACGGGTTAGAAAACTACTGCGTGTCTTCAGCGTTGAAAAACATATTAAAACATACTTATAAGTGTTTCCAAGCTAAACCGTTGCATATGTTTTCTTAAACAGCCTTGTCTCCTCGGAAATCCCTTCAGGACCTATCACCACTATGTCAACCCCTTCACCGGTGAAGCTATCCCTCATTATTGCTGAGGAAACAGCTTTGAAAGCAAGCTCCTTAGCCTCCTCCAGCGTCAACCCCTCCCTATACCCTTGCTCCAGGACTCCGAAGGCAACGGGGGAGCCGCTGCCTGTTGACATGTACTTTTCTCTTGAAACACTCCCGTAGAGATCCATGTAGTATAGCTTAGGCCCTTCGTCGTCAACACCTCCTAGGAGGAGCTGAACAATGAAGGGTGAGAACCTTAGGTATGCTGAAAGTATGAGGGAAATCCTGCTGGCTAAGGCGTCAATGCTTATCCGCTTCCCCATTTTAAGCTCGTAATCCTTCGCAACATACTTAGCGTTCTCAACCAGGAACTGCGCGTCCGCGACAAGCCCTGATATAGTCATGGCGGCGTAAGGGGTTATCTCCAATATCTTCCTAACCCTTTTATGATAGACCATAGGCCCTGCTGTAGCCCTCTTGTCAGCAGCGAGCACAACGTACTTTCCAGCCACCAGTCCAACTGTCGTGGTCTTAGAAGCAGTCTTCTCCATGCCGCACCGCCTGTTCTTTTAAATTCTCAAATTATTAACCAGGCTTAAATATATGATTCGTATGCTGGAGGATGTGTTTTGCAGAGTGTTCACGAGATAACACTCCCGTTGAAAGTCATCGTCGGCCACAGGGTTGTCGAGAAGGTTTCCGAGATACTTCCCCCTTCTGTTAGAAAGGTTGGAATAGTGACAGGGGAGTTGACCTACGAGGTTGCTGGGAGAAGGGTTGAGGAGGCTCTCAGCCCTGAGAGAAAGGTTGTTGTCTGGAAGGTTCCTAACGCTATGGTTGACAGCGCGGTGGCTTTAGCGGGGAGGGCCCGGGAGGAAGGGGTTGAAGCAGTGGTCGGCGTGGGCGGTGGGAAGGCTATTGACGTGGCAAAGTATGTTGCGAAGGAAACAGGCTCCTTAATGATAAGCATCCCGACCACGCCAAGCCATGACGGGATAGCAAGCCCTTTCGCCAGCTTAAAGGGAACCGGGAAGCCCACCAGCATCTACACTAAAACACCCTACGCGGTAATAGCGGATGTTGAAATCATTGCTAAAGCCCCTAGGAGGCTTATAATGGCAGGGTTCGGCGACCTGGTCGGCAAGCTGGTGGCTGTTAAGGACTGGGCTCTCGCGCACAGGTTGAAGGGAGAGTACTACGGCGACTACGCTGCCCAGCTAGCATTGATGAGCGCTAAGCACGTGCTCAAATACCATGAGCTGATCGCGAGCGGGAGCGTGGAAGGGGTTAAAATACTGGTGGAAGCCCTCGTGAGCAGCGGGGTAGCCATGTGCATAGCCGGGTCAAGCCGCCCCGCCAGCGGGAGCGAGCACTTGTTCAGCCACGCCCTGGATATTGTAGCGCCCGGCAGAGCGCTCCACGGGGAGCAGATAGCTCTTGGAACAATAATGATGCTCTACCTTCACGGCGACTCATCGTGGAGAAGGGTTAGAAGGATCTTGAGGAAAGTGGGGCTTCCGACAAGCGCTCGTGAAATAGGGATTGAGCCTGAGAAGATTGTTGAAGCCTTGACGATCGCTCACACGATAAGGCCTGAAAGATACACAATACTTGGTGAAAATGGTTTAACGCGAGAGGCTGCTTACAGGCTGGCCAGGGAAACCGGGGTCATCTAACCGGTTTGAGCCTGGGTTTTCGACAGGGTTTCCTGGAACACTAGTTTTTCAACAGCATCCTTGAACATGTCGAAGATGTCTGTCGCCAGCGATATCTTGGAGTAGTTCAGCTCCCTCCTCGACAAGTACTTCCCGGGGATGCTTACAACCAGCTTCTTCTCCGCCTCCTCATAGGCTACGTCTATGTCGCCGCCGGCGATGTTGAGGTGTCTTGAAGCAAGGGCTTTAACCTTCTCCTTGAACTCTTCAAGCTTCCCCACGACCTTAACCTTGTAGACAAGGGTTCTCCCAGCCAGCGGGTGGTTGAAATCAACTACCACCCTGCCGCCGCTTATGCTTTTAACAACGCCCTTAACCCCCCCAACCTCGACAACATCCCCCACGTTAACACTGTACCCTCTTCTCTGAAACTCCTTCAGGCTGAAGGTTCTAACCTTCCCCGAGTCCCTCTCGCCGAAGGCTTTCTCAGGAGGTACTTCAACCTCCTTCTCCTCGTTAACCTCCATCTTCATAAGCTCCTGCTCAACAACCTCGTTCATCCAGCCCCTGCCCAGGACTACGAGTGTTGGGCCGTAGAGCCTGTCAGCCTCGTATATGTTCTCCTTCTTAGCCAGCTCCTCGTCCGTGGTGTCCAGGAGGGTCCCGGTTTCCTTAACCCTAATACTGTACTCGACGAGTATAAAGTCACCCTGGTTGAACACCATGGTTAACACCCTTCCCGTTTAATCCAGGTTTTCAACCTATATTTAGACATGTTTTAAATGTTAACGGTTGAAGAGGTCAGGGGCCATGCCTCCATATTTCATCGTTGAAGTAGTGAATGTTCTCAACAACCTTACCCTTCTTGAGCTCCCCCTTGACTATGGGGTCTGAGGGGGTTAGTGCTCTGCCAACAGCGAAGGGTCTGCGGGACTCGAGCTCGCAGATCACTACGATATCTCCCTCCTTGAAAACTCCTTCAACACTCTTTATCCCGGGAGCCATCAGGTCCGCGCCCCTGAGCAAGGCCTCCATTGCCCCTTTATCCACGTAAACCTTTGGAAGCCTGAGGGCTTGAAGGTTTTTCAGGATGAATCTTAAATGAGGTATCCACTTATCCCTGAGCTTGACGAATGCTGCTTCACCGTTTACAAGTATTTTCTCACCGTTCTCATCCTGATAATACTCCACCAGCCCTTCATCCTCAATCCTTAAATCACCAATGTAGGAGAGCTCCTCGGCGAGCCTTCTCCGCTCCTTCTTCGAGAGAGTATGCCTCTTAGCCATTACCAACCACGTTGAGCCTGTTGATCGCTAAGTATTTAAGGATACCTAGTATTTTAAACTTCATGTAGATTCATTAAGCATTAACGTTAGAGGTGCTGGTTTTGAGCGAGACAGCGCATAAAATGCTCGAGGAGAACATTGGGAACATAGTTTTAATCAAGATAAAGGATGATATAACGCTCCGCGGAAAGCTGAGGAGCTATGATCAACACTTGAACATAGTGCTCGACGATGTCGAGGAGATAGGGGAGGGCGGGTCCAGCAGGAAGCTGGGCACTGTTGTGATAAGAGGAGACACCGTGGTCTTCATATCCCCTATAACCGAGCAGTGAGGTGGTTTAGGTGACCAAGGGTACGAGCAGCATGGGGAGGAGGAGCCGCGGTAAAACCCATATCAGGTGTAGAAGATGCGGCAGGCACAGCTTCAACGTCTCCAAGGGATACTGCGCGGCATGCGGCTACGGGCGGAGCAGGAGGATTAGAAGGTACGCGTGGGCTAATAAAAAGGTTAACAGGGTTAGGGTTGTATAGGTTTTTAACCAGGCATTCTGCGAGGATGCAGTGCTTATTATACGGGTTTTCAAATCCTTATAATAGACAATGGTGGTTTAATGAGCAAGTATCTGATAAGGGCTAAGATAGAGATCGACGGGGTTGTCGAGAAGCACGACATTGTCGGCGCAATATTCGGGCAGACCGAGGGGTTGCTCGGCGACCAGTTCGACCTCCGCCAGCTACAGGACAAGGGCAGGATAGGGAGGATACAGGTTAACACCAAGATACAGGGTAGTAAGACGATAGGCGAGATCCTGATACCGAGCAACCTTGACAGGGTTGAGACAGCCCTTCTAGCCGCGCTAATAGAGAGCGTTGACAAGGTAGGGCCTTACGACGCCAGCTTGAAAGTGGTCGACATAGTCGACCTAAGGCTGGAGAAGATTAAGAAGATAATGGAGAGGGCTGAGGAAATACTTAGGAAATGGAGCAAGGAGAAGGCTCCCGATGTCAGGGAGATTATCAAGAATATTCAGGAAATGCTTAAAGCCCCAGAGCCCATCAGCTACGGCCCCGACGAGCTGCCCGCAGGGCCTGATGTTGAGAAGGCTGACACTATCATACTGGTTGAGGGAAGAGCCGACGTAATAAACCTTCTAAGATACGGGATAAACAACGTTGTCGCCATAGGCGGGGCGAGAAAGGTCCCCGAAACCGTTAAGAAGCTGGCTGAGACGAAGAAGATCATGTTATTCGTCGATGGCGACCACGGTGGGGACCTCATTCTCAAGGAGGTTTTAAGAAACCTCAAGGTAGACTTCGTGGCAAGAGCGCCGGCGGGTAGGGAGGTTGAAGAGTTAACCGGGAGGGAGATCGAGGAGGCTCTCTCCAAGGCCACAAGCGTGTTCGACTACTTGAACAACCTGGTGAAGCAGGGAAGTAAGGAGGCGCAACACCTCCTGCAGATACAGCAGAAATTGCACAAGCTACCCGTTGAAGCTAAACCAGCCGAGGTGAAGGAGGAGGCGCCGCAACCGCCTCCACAGCCTGTTGAGAAGGAGGAAACCCTGGTGATCCCGGGTAAGCTCGCCGAGGACGCTAAGGCTTTAATTGGGACTCTTGAAGCAATCCTGTACGATCAGAACTGGAATACCTTGAAGAAAATCCCTGTGAGAGACCTTGTCAACGAGCTGGCCAGTGTACAGCCCCGTAGCGTTCACGGAATACTATTAGACGGTATCCTAACCCAGAGGCTGATAAACACCGCGGCCGAGAAGAACGTTAAAATCCTCGTTGGCGCAAGGCTGGGGAAGGTTGAGGAGAAGCCTAGGGACATAGTTCTTTTAACGTTCAACGAGCTTTCCTAAACACTTCTCTCCCGTGTCTAACAGGGAGGAGGCTTCAAAGATATAGTTTAAATACTGGGTTCCAACCAATTTAAAACAAGGAGCAACTAGCGAGGTGCAGGGCTTGATCTGGTTCGAGGAAGAGTGGGAAGAGGAATGGTGGGAAGAGGAAGAGGAATGGGAGGAAGAGTGGGAAGAGGAGGAGTGGTAGGGCTATATCAGCGATAGTAAACTAATAACGTTTTTTACAAGAACAGCCCGGGTATCCTCGTCAATGCTTTGATTGAAATCCTTGAAAACCTCACACCCGGTTTTATCGAAGCCTTCATCACCTATTGAGATCAGCAAGTAGTGGTTGCTCTCGGAATACCTTGTCTTCAAATCACTCAGCAGGTCGCTTATCTGGTTGTGCCCCGTTGCGAGTAGGAGTAGGAGGAGTCCCTTATTCCTGAACCTTGAAAGCTCGCTCCTGTAGAGCTCGTAGTGAACCCCTGCTTGAACAAGCTGTAGAGGCGTCTTAAACATGGGCAGCGGGAGAATTGCCGCGGGCTTGTCGGGGGAGAGCCCCCGGAACTCTAACTCCTCCTCGAAATCCTCATGTTTCTTAACACACTTGTACGTGAATAGTTTGACCACTAGGTTGTTAAGCCTTATGAGAAGGTATTCCTCGCCAGGCTCCACTGAGAAAACGGTCTCGGAATGTCCTGGGGCTTGCAAGAACAGGCCTCTCAAGCCTTCGCCTTCTTCTCCTTAATAGCGACCAAGTGGGTCACGTAGCCTGCTATCAGGTTCCTAACCTTCTTCGACTGGGTCTCCACCAGCCTGGAGACCAGGAGCTTGTTCTGGTTGAAATCCCTTGTGAACAGTCCCGGGTACTTCTCAAGCAACTCCCTGGCGGTTCTTTTAACGACGCGAATCCTTATCTTCCCCATAAGCATCACCGTTTAACAATCATCACATACCATATTGTAAGCGGGTTTTTAAAATATTACAATCACGAGAGCCTTGGCTAGAGGATCACAGGGTTTACTCCTTGAATAGAAACCTTTATAATATCGTTATTATACACTAATATAGAAGTCGTTGAAGAACGTGGTGAAACACGTGGTCAAATTCTGCCCTAGATGCGGCGGCCCCATGATGCCTGTTAGAAAAGACGGCGAAGTCTTCTTCAAATGCAGCAAGTGCGGCTACGAGGTCAAGGCTACTAAGAAAGACCTTGAAAAGTATGGGATGAAATACCAGGTTGAATCAAGCAAGAGAGTTGCCACGGCTAGAGCGACCGAGAGCAAGGCCTCCGGGCTCACTCCTGAGGAAAGAGAGATGCTTCAAGAATACTACGAGATATTCCTCGAGGAGTTTGCCGCTGAAGAAGGCGAGAGCGGGGAGAGTGATTAAATCAGTTATTTATTTTCCTCATCGCTTAAGACTCAGAGCCGTCACCATTCTTCATCAGTTATAAAATGGTTTTCAAATCCTATTATAATTGTCCAAGGGGATGCTCGTTAGAAACCTCTAGCGTGGTCCTGTTTAGAGAGGAAACCATGTTGCTTCACATGAGGGTGGTCACGGTTGACAAGGCTCGCAGTGGTCGACAGGGATTACTGTAAGCCGGACAAGTGTACACTGGAGTGTATAAGGTTCTGCCCTGTCAACAGGACAAAGAAGGTTAAAGCAATAGATCTCAGCGAGGATAAGACCCACTCGGTCATATTTGAGGACAAGTGTATTGGATGCGGAATATGCGTTAAGAAATGCCCCTTCAACGCGATATCCATTGTCAACGTGCCTGATGAGCTGGAGAAGCAGCTCGTTCACAGGTACGGGGAGAACATGTTCAAGCTATACGGCCTGCCCGTGCCTAAAACAGGCGGCGTTCTAGGGATCATCGGCAAGAACGGTGCCGGGAAGACAACAAGCATTAAAATATTATCGGGGCAGTTGAAGCCGAACCTTGGAGACTACTCCAGCGACCCCGAGTGGGACAGGGTGGTGAAGGCTTTCAAGGGGAGTGAGTTGCAGACGTATTTCTCCCGGCTAGCCAACAACGAGTTGAAGAGCGTTGTGAAGCCCCAGTATATTGAAGCCGCTAGGCGCGTGTTGAAGGGAAACGTTGGAGAGCTCCTATCCAAGGCTGATGAAAGAGGCTTGTTTAAAGACATAGTGGAGAAATTGAACCTGAAAAACCTTCTCGACAGAAGCGTTTCAGAGCTGAGCGGAGGGGAGTTGCAGAAATTCCTGGTGGCAGCCGTCCTCTTGAAGAACGCTGACGCATACTTCTTCGATGAGCCGTGCAGCTACCTCGACGTTAGGGAGAGAGTGAGGGTTGCGGACGCTATCAGGGAGTTCACCAACCCGTCTAAGAACTACGTGGTGGTTGTCGAGCACGATCTGATGATCCTGGACTACATCAGCGATAACATAGTCGTAATTTACGGTGAGCCAGGTGTTTACGGCATAGCCTCGAAACCATACGGTGTAAGAGCAGGGATAAACCATTACTTGAACGGTTATTTGCCGGCAGAGAACATGAGGATTCGCCCAGAAGCAGTAAGGTTCAGGATACAGGTGGCTGAGAAGCGCTTCGAAGAGTCCGAGTACCCAGTGATTAAATGGGAGAGAATGATCCACCAATACCCTTCATCAGGCTTCAAGCTCGTGGTTGAAGAGGGAGAGGCGTATCCCGGGGAAGTCCTCGGGATTCTAGGACCTAACGGCGTCGGCAAGTCAACCTTTATCAAGCTGTTAAGCGGGGAGTTGAAACCTGTTGAAGGCTCCGTGCTTATATCCGTGGAGAAAGTTAGCGTTAAACCCCAGGAGCTATCCCCCAAGATCTTCCCGGAGGAAACGGTTTCACAAGCATTGAGAAACGCTTCAACCGATGCTCTCAACCCTGCCTCCTGGCTTTACAACGAGCTCGTGAGAAAGTTGCGGCTGAACAGGATGCTGGATAGGAGGATTGAAGAGCTCAGCGGGGGTGAGTTGCAGAAAGTAGCTGTGGCCGTTTCCCTGGCGAGAGAAGCTGATCTATACCTCTTAGACGAGCCCTCCGCGTACCTTGACGTCGAGGAAAGAATTGTCGTTGCAAGAGTTATCAGGAGGATTATAGAGGAGAAGAGGAAGACGGCTATAGTGGTTGAACACGACTTAATGCTTCAAAACTACATAAGCGATAAAATAGTAGTGTTCACCGGTAAGCCCTCGATTGAGGGATACGCTAGCAGGACATTGAACATAAGAGAAGGCTTTAACACTCTTTTAATGAATCTTTCAATAACCGTTAGAAAAGACAGCGAGACAGGGCGTCCACGTATAAACAAGCCCGGCTCAGTCCTTGACAGGGAGCAGAAGGCTCGGGGAGAATACTATATTCCAGACTGATTTAAACGATTGTTTAAAAATCTCTTTAAACCCTTAGAAGCATCTTTATTAATCCTTTCACTAATACTTTAAAATGGTGTAATCATGGGTGATAAGATCACTCTATCCGTTATAAAAGCTGATGTTGGAAGTATTGCCGGCCACCACATGCCTCATCCAGACCAGTTGGCCGCTGCCACCAAGATTCTAGCAGAGGCTAAGCAGAAAGATATCATAATAGACTTCTACGTAACCCATGTAGGCGATGATATCCAGTTGATAATGACCCATAGGAAGGGCGTTGACCACCCGGATATTCACGGCTTAGCATGGGAGGCTTTCAAATCAGCCACGAAGGTTGCAAAAGAGTTGAAGCTTTACGCCGCCGGGCAGGACCTGTTGAGCGAGGCCTTTTCCGGCAACGTGAGAGGGATGGGCCCCGGCGTGGCCGAGCTGGAGATGGAGGAGAGGGAGGCCGAGCCCGTTATCACGTTCCACGCTGATAAAACGGAGCCGGGAGCCTTCAACATGCCTATTTACAGGATTTTCGCAGACCCGTTCAACACTGCTGGATTGGTCATAGATCCCAAGATGCATGACGGTTTCATATTCGAAGTATACGATGTTTTCGAGGGCAGGAGTGTTTTAATGAAAACCCCTGAGGAATCATACGACGTCCTAGCCCTGATAGGGACGCCTGGAAGATATATTGTGAGAAGGGTTTACAGGAAGTCGGACAATCTGCTCGCAGCCGTGGTGAGCGTTGAAAGACTCAACCTGACAGCTGGGAGATATGTCGGGAAGGACGACCCCGTTGCCATTGTGAGAGCCCAGCACGGGCTCCCTGCCGTGGGAGAGGTATTGGAGCCCTTCAGCTTCCCACACCTGGTGGCAGGGTGGATGAGAGGGTCGCATCACGGCCCGCTAATGCCTGTCCCAATGAGGTATGCAAAAGTCACAAGGTTCGACGGTCCTCCAAGAGTAATCGCCCTCGGGTGGAATATTTCGAAAGGCAGGCTGATAGGCCCCGTAGACCTGTTCGACGACGTAGCCTTCGACGAGACGAGGAGGCTTGCCGAGATGATCGCTGAGTACATGAGGAGGCACGGCCCATTCATGCCTCACAGGCTTGGGCCCGAGGAGATGGAGTACACCACGCTACCTTCAGTGCTGGAGAAGTTGAAGGACAGGTTCGTGAAAACCGAGGAGGTAAAGGTGGTTAAGAAGCACAGCGACCTGCTCTCACACTAGTCTTTTTCCCTTTTTAACAAACACATGATTAACTTCAAAAACCATCCCGTACGGGTGTCGGGTTTGAAGCCCATAATAGCCGTAAACTACAAGGCATACTACCCCCACAGCTTCGGCGAGAACGCTCTCAGGATAGCTAGGGATGCTAAAAGGGTTTGGGAAGAGACCGGTGTGGAAGTGATCCTGGCGCCCCCGTTCACCGAGATACACAGGGTGTTGAAGGAGGTTGAAGGGTCGGGGGTTAAAGTATTCGCGCAGCACGCGGACCCTGTTGAGCCAGGGGCTGTCACAGGGTATATACCTGTTGAAGGGTTGAAGGAGGCCGGGGTTCACGGAGTGATATTAAACCACAGCGAGCACAGGCTGAAAATCGCTGACATAAACGCGTTGATAATTAAGGCCAGGAGGCTCGGCTTGAAAACACTCGCCTGCGCAGACGTACCGGAGACCGGTGCCGCGATAGCTTTGTTGAAACCCGACATGATAGCTGTCGAACCGCCCGAGCTCATAGGAACCGGGGTAAGCGTCAGCAAGGCCAAGCCCGAGGTGATAACAAACAGCGTATCCATGATCAGGAGCGTTAACAAGGAAGCGTTAATCCTGACTGGAGCGGGCATAACCACTGGCGAGGACGTGTACCAGGCCGTAAAGCTCGGCACGATCGGGGTCCTCGTAGCATCAGGCATTGTGAAGGCTAAAGACCCCTACAGCATTATGAAGGATATGGCGTTAAACGCGTTGAAAGCTGTTTCCTAGCCTTTTTCTTTCTAACACTTTATAAACACCTTCTGCTTAAACCAATATAGAGCCGCCGTAGCTCAGCCCGGTGGAGCGCCGGCCTCGTAACGGCTAGAAAACACCGGAGTCGCTGGACAGCCGGTGGACGCGGGTTCAAATCCCGCCGGCGGCTCTCCAGCACTTGTGAACGATAGGGGACACGGGTTTATTAATAACTTTGTTATAGTTAAAACATGGTGAAACGTTTGAACCCTAAGCAGATAGACCCCGTGTGTGGAATGAGCGTTGACCCCGAGAAGGCGCGGTTCAAGACAGTCTACAAGGGGAAAATATACTACTTCTGCAGCAAGAGATGCCTCGAGGAGTTTGAGAAGAATCCTGAGCACTATCTCACTCACGGACCAAGCGGCATGCCGCATCAATCCTTAAAGCTCTCCTCAAACAGGTTTGAAGGTGATTAATCGTTGAGAAAGGCAAGGTTTAAGATTATAGGGATAGATTGCCCGAGCTGCGTGTACGCTATTGAGAGAAGGCTGAGAAGTCTCGGTTGCATCAGCGGTTTCAAGGTTGAAGTATCCACCGGCGAGGCGGAGGTTGAGTATGATGAGGAGAAATGTTTTCTCAAAAACATTTACGAAGCGGTGAGAGATGCGGGGTATGATGTCTACAAGGAGAAGGTGTATTTCGACCTAAAAGGCTTCAGCGGTGAGGAAGCCGCATCCGTGGAATCCAAAATAAGGGGTTTGCACGGAGTATTCGATATTAGAATATCCCCAACCGGGGTTGCAACTGTCATCTTCAACCCCCTGGAAACAACCCTCGATGATGTTTCGAAAAAGCTGGCGGCTTACGGGGCTAAACCATTATCCGCTACCACGGAGAAATCCGCGAGCCTCGGCGAGAAAACACTGCTATACAGGAGGATGGCGTCATTCACCATCGGCTTACTGGCCGTCACCCTCTCAATGTATTCAATGCTGGCGGGGGGTGTTCACGACCACAGCATTATCAGTGAACCACTCCTCCTCGCCCTAGCAGGCACGGCAATCCTCCTCAACTACGACATAGTGGCGAGAGGTTTGAAGTCGCTGTTAATGATGATCCCGGTAATGGATTCCTTGATCGCTGTCTCGGTAATCTCGACGTTCACGGCCGGGGTGGCATCCACTATAGGCTTGATGCGCCTGCACGGTGGTTTACATGCGTCATCATTCTTTGAAGCATCAGCCGGGGTTATAGGGTTCGTCGGCCTTGGAAAATACCTGGAGGAAAGGCTCCGGCGGAGGGCTTTTAAATCACTCGAGGATCTTGCCTCTTTACTGCGAGGCAATGCCAAGGTGGTGGTCGGAGACTCGGTTGTAGAAAAGCCTGTTTCCCAGTTAATGCCGGGTGAAATAGTCGAGGTCAGGGCTGGAGAGATCATCCCTGTCGACGGGGTGGTTGTAGAGGGCTCTGGATACGTGGATGAGTCAAGCTTCACTGGTGAACCGGTCCCCCGCGCTAAAAAAGCCGACAACAGGGACCCGGTTCTCGCGGGGAGTGTTTTAAACACGGGTTACTTAAGAATTAGGGCGACCAGGGTTGGCGGAGACCTTCTTATAGCTCAAGTCATTGAAACAGTGAGGGAGGCCGAGTCCGTTAAGCCGAGGCTCGCGAGGCTTGCCGATAGAATAGTGGGCTATTTCACATGGATCGTCCTAGGGCTCGCGATAGCAACGTTCTCCTACTGGAGTCTCATAGCAGGCAATCCCCAGATGGCGGTTGTGTTCATGGCTGCGGTTTTAACCGTGGCATGCCCGTGCGCGCTCGGGATTGCAACACCCCTCGTAGTCTCAATCGCTGTCTTGAAGGCTTCTAGAATGGGTGTTTTAATCAGGGCTGGAGAAGTTTTCGAGAAAATCATAGGGTCAGACACTATCATACTAGACAAGACGGGCACTATAACTGTTGGAAAACCAGTAGTGGTTGCAACACACCTGCTCAACAATGCCGGTAAAGAGCATGTTTTAAGAATGGCTTGCTCTGTCGAGTCGCGAAGCGAACACCCCCTCTCCCGCGCAATAGTCGAAAAATGTGTCAGCGAGGACGTGAAGTTCCCCGAGCCCGAAGAGTATGTTAGCATTCCGGGCGAAGGAGTATACGGCCTTGTAGAAGGCGTTAGCGTGGCCGTGGGCAATGTGGAGTTGGGGGAGAGGCTTGGGGCTTCAATAAGCGAGAATGCCCTAAGGCTTGTTGAAGAAGCAGGGAGGAGAGGGAACACTCCAGTTATTGTTTTCATAAATAACGAGGCGAAGGCTGTCCTGGAAATCGGGGATGTTTTAAAAGAAGAAGCATTGAGCGTTGTGCGCGCGTTAAAGAATTACGGCTTTAAGATCGGCTTAGCCAGCGGAGACGTTGAGGCCAGTGTGAAATATTACAAGGATACGCTGGGGTTGGATTTTGCTTACTGGGGTCTCAAACCTAGGGATAAGGCCGACCTGGTGAGGGAGATGCAGAAGAATGGTTCAAGAGTGGTTTTCGTGGGAGACGGTTTAAACGACGCCCCAGCCCTCGCGGTGGCTGATGTCGGCGTTGCGATGGGCAGTGGGGCAGATGTTTCCAAGGAAGCTGGGGACATAGTGGTTTTAAACAATAGCTTGAAAACTCTCCCGTTCCTGCTTGATTTCAGCAGGCTGGTGAGGAAGAAGATTATTCAAAACATTGCCTGGGCTTTCGCATACAACATAGTGCTAATACCTATAGCCATGGGGGTACTGTACTGGAGCCATCGGCTTTTCATAACACCTGAGCTGGCGGCCACCGCGATGATCATGAGCGATATAAGCGTCCTGGCGAACGCCCTCTCGATCCTGAGATCGTAGGCAGGCTACTTCACTTCTTCAATGATTATTTCATGCACGCCCGTCCCCGATTTCACATAGGCTTTAACCACAACATCCCCGATGTCGACAAGCCTCCTCTCCCTTGCGACACGGTAGAGCTCCTCAACCCCTTTCTCGTAATCCATATCCTCGCCGGAGTCTCCCAGAACTATAGGCGTCAACCCGTAGTAGATGGTTAACGCTTCGGCAATCGTTTTAGAAGAGGAGCCGACGTAAACGGGGACGAGAGGTCTGTGCTTCGAGATTAACGGGGGGACAGTGTTGCCTTTAGTGTAGACGAGTATTTTAGCGTTCAGGCTCTCCGCGAGCGATAGCAGACCGTGCGCATACTTCTCCCTGAGCCCACCCCCCATCCTCCTGGAGCGCTGCGCGATAACGGGGTCCTGCCGGGACTCAGCGGTTTCAATAATCCTCCTAGCCCACTTTACCGTCTCAACAGGGTACTTCCCAACCGCTGTCTCATTGGTAAGCATGACCGCGTCAACCATGTCGTACACTGAGTTGTAAACATCCACCACGTCACTCCTGCTCGGCCTGGGGCTGTCAATCATTGACTCCATTACCTGCGTCGCTACGATGCTCGGCTTGCCAAGGGAGTTTGCCACTGCCACTATATTCTTCTGTATGAGGGGGACTTCTTCAAGCGGGAAGTGGAGTCCGAGATCTCCCCTGGCCACGAGGACGGCGTCGGCTGATTCAGCTATTTCTCTAAGGTTGAGATATGCTGGCCTGGTCTCAATCTTCGCGATAATCCCGGGTTTAAAACTCTTATTCCTCAACAAGTTCTTAACGAGCTCTATATCCCGGGGGCTCCTGACATAGCTTAACGCGACATAAGTTAACTGGTTTGAAACAGCATGGTTCAACAACTCCATGTCTCTCCCGGAGAGCATGGGGAGGTTAATCTCCTTGCCCTGGACAACAATCTTCTTACGCGGCTTGACGACGCCGTCGTTTAAAGCCAGCAGCGTAGACGAGTGTTCATCAATGCTTAATACTCTCAAAGATACTTCGCCATCACCATAGAGTACCACATCCCCGGGTTCAAGGATTGCGAAGAGCTCGCGCACCGCTACAGGTATGGTCCTCGAGCCCGAACCCGCCGAAGCGTGTTCGAGCCTGACCTGATCACCCCTCTTAACGCTAAACTCTTCGAAATCACCCGATCTCACCTGGGGCCCCGGCAGGTCGCCTATTATGGAGACGGTTACACCTAGTTCCGCCGAGGCATCCCTCACCATTTTAACGTAGAGATCCCAGGCTTTCGAATCACCGTGAGCATAGTTTATCCTGAAGCCTGAGGCTCCTTCACGAATCATCTTCTTAACGGTTTCAAAATCCCCGCTACTAGGGCCCAGTGTTGCAAGTATTTTAACCCTTGGCTTCAAGACCTTCTCCTCTCATAAATAATCGAGAACATCCTTAAGCCTAACCCCTTTCCTCAAACCCTTAGCCTCAGCTCTGGAGGTTGCCTCAGCTATCTCCTTCTCGAGTAATTCCTCAACAGAGCTTACCCCGGGGATTTTCACGGCCACAGCTCCCTTTTTCTCGGCCGCTGAGACATCGAGGAACCCGCACATCGCGAAGCCTGTTTCACCAACTAGGAGGACTAGTGGAGGTGACCCGGGCAGATTGACCTCGAGCCCCAGATACTTCCTCCCTCCGCTACTAACCTCTTTTACACGGATCACTTCGCCAATCATTTCTGAAACGCCCTCAAGAATCCATATAAGATTGTCTAGGGATTAAAGCATGCTGGGGCCGCGGGAATGATTGTTTCACAGCTACTCTTAATCGGGCTGGTACTGATTATTGCTGGAATCCTGGTCCTGCTCTACTCCATCATCAAGGAGGATGGAGGGGCAAGGGTTGAGGCAGGGGGTTTGGTCATGATCGGTCCAATACCGATTCTCGTCGCCAGCTCAAGGAGGATTGGGCTCGCCCTGCTTCTGATTACCGCCGCCGTACTGGCGGTTCTAATAGTTTCTATGGCAGGGGTTGCTTCATGAGCTCCGGGAGAGTAGGGCTCATCATGATAGCCTTAGGCCTCACAATAGTGTTAGTAGCCGTAGCACTATCGATCGGATCCGGTGGCGGGGAGGCCGGGTTCGCTGGATGCTTGATCATATTCTTCATACCAGTGTGCTGGGGGGTTGGGAGCACCGGCGTTATCGAGATTTTACTGCTAGCAGTGATCGCCCTCCTAGCAGTACTCGTGGCAGTGAACATTTTCCTCGCAACCAGTGCGTTGAAACAGTTGAGGAAGCAGTCCCGGGGTGAAGACGCCTGGGAGGATTAGTGATTGAGCAAGCGGTAGGGAAGAGTGCCCGATCCCAGCTCAGGGCGGCTGCGAGGCCTCGCGGACCTCACTGCCACCCTGACGTGGCCGGCTTAACTTCCGGGTTCGATACGAGACCGGGTGTTGCCCGGCCCCTATGGCCGGGTCGGGCACCTATCAATCCTAAGGATTACCGGGTTTTAAAATCTTTTCCTTCTCGACAGAGTAGATTCCCTCAACCCTTAACTCCCCGCCGCACTTGGGGCACTTGTCCTTGACGAGCCCTATGAAGTCGCCTGGCTCGAACTCTTTCTCAACGGAGAATCCGCATTTAGCACACTTCAACAACTCCCTTGTAACATACTCCTTCTTCTTAGGCTTCTTGGTGAAGGTGTCTATTAGAAGATAGGCTATCAGCAGTATGACGGCTATGATGAGGAATAAGCTGTAAACATCTATCCCGTCAGGCATTAACCAGGCACCCCCATGGTGTTACCTATTCCAGCCACGATCACTGTTGCCTTAGGCTTAGTCTCCTCCTCTATGATCTTGTCGACATATTTGAAAGCCTTGTAGCATGCTTCGAAAATCTCCTTCCTCATCACGGTTATAGCCTCCCTTAAATCCATCTTAACAACCAGGGCTCTCAACGGGATATGGTACTTGGAGGCAGCCCTCTCTATCGCTATCTTCTCAGGGCCTGGGTCGCCTATTGCTGCTCCAACACCCTCCGCCAGCGACCCTGTCTCCTCCCCCTCGAGCTTTAAAGCAGCGTCAATAGTTATGATCAAGTCCACATTACCCTTCAAGTCCTCGACAAGCTTGTTTAAAACAGCGCCCGGGTGTCCCACGTTGCTCCCGGGGCCCTCAGCCTTTATCACGAAAACCCTCCTATCCTTGTAGTACAGCTCTATAATGC